>RFKD01000043.1 GCA_003694545.1 Candidatus Parcubacteria bacterium
AAAAGAAATACAACATTTGCCCTGAAATTAACATCGATGATAGACATGTTTACGATTTTGCTGGTGTTTTTGCTGAAAAGCTATTCCGCAGAGGGACAAATCATGTCCGTAGCACCGGATTTGAGATTACCCAATTCCACAGCTCAAAAATCGCCGGAAACGACGTCTATCATCGCTGTCACAAATGAAATGATTCTTTTGGATGGCAACCCCATTGCCCGAGTGGATGAGGTAATGAAGGATACAAAGCAAATTTTGATTCCGGCATTACTTAAAGATTTAGCCACCAAACGAAAAATCAGCGAAAAGATTGGTGAAATCCATTCGGACATTGGCTTTACCGGAAAAATTTCCATTCAGGCAGATAAAGAATTGCCTTACTTGATTATTAAAAAAATCATGTTCACTTGTGGCAGAGTGGGATTCAACGATATTATGCTAGCTGTAAACAAACCTGAATAATCAAAAAACAAATCGGATTCAATGGCAGAAAAAAGTAAATATCTCGTTTTAAATATCTCCCGTAACGATCAGCCGCCCAAACAATTCGTGCTGACCAAAGGCAAACGATTTACTGTGGGGCAGAGTGGCAACAATAACGTCATTCTTTACGGCACAGAATATCCCAAACAGCACGTCTTGTTCGAGCAATTGAATAGCACGTACGTCCTGAACGTCAAGCCTTTTATCAAAGGCGAAGTTTCGCTGAATAATTCGAAATTAGACATTTCTGATTTAATCCGGCACGACATTTTGCCTCGGCGCGGAGACTCTTTTTTAATTAAGTTGTCCCCACAAAAAGAGGGTTACGTTAAAGTTGGGGATACGAAAATCGATTTTTCTTTTCAATACATTGTGCCGCAAAAAAGAACCATTCCGGCTAAATCGCCTGTTTATTCATGGACCCGCGCCACAATCAAATCACTCGGTTCAGACCTGCTGTTTAAAGGAATTTTTCTGACCCTTTTGCTGGCGAACATTCTGATTTTGTACGCTCTGAAAGATTATCGGGTGAAAGAGAAAAAAGAAATTGATATAACCAAGGTGCCTCAGCGTCTCGCAAGATTTATTCCGAAACCGCCGGATGAAATTTTAAGTCAGGGCACATCAGAACTTGCCGCAAACATCTCCGATTCGGAAGCTGAACAAAAAAGCGACAAAAAAGAATCTGGCAATTCGAAAAGTTCAAATCAAAGAGGGAGTAGCCGCCGCAGAGGTTCAGGCAGGGGCAATCCGGTGGCATCTAAAGGGCTGCTCGGTATTATCGGCGGAACAGGACAGGCCAGCGCAAAATCCGGGTCAATTATTGACGCTCTCGTTGACAAAGGGCTGGTTGCTGACTTAAACAACATACTCGGCGGGGGCACAAATCTGAAAGTAGGGAAAAATAACACCAAAGACGCAGAAGATCCCCTGGATCAACTGATTGGCACCGGAGGCAGCGGCGGCATTGATGATATTCTGGCTTCACTTGACAATACAGAGTCAGCAGTCCCGACTGTCACCTTGAAAAAACAGACAAAAATCGATATTGTCAAACCACAGGCAACACAGGGCAAAACTGAAGCAGTAGGAGACCGTTCGGAAGAATCAGTATTCGCCAAAGTCAACGCTCGCCAGGGCCAAATCACATACATTTACAACAAATATCTCAAGATAAAGCCGACTTTGCGGGGCAAAGTGACTATAGAATTTGTAATCGCCGCTAATGGAACCGTAAAATCAGCCCGCGTAATTGAATCTACATTGAATTATCCGCCGATGGAAAGAGAATTGGTTGCTTTGATAAAACGCTTGAAATTTGAACCCATTGCTTTTGGCGATGTCACATTTGTATTTCCGTTCCAGTTTGCAAGAGTGAATTAATTTTTTCTTTAAACATTTCAGCAGAATAAGCCAGTTGGCGCGCTCCTCTGATTCATGCCGCTCCCTGGCTTTTTTTATGAGCAGATTAAAAACCGCAAAATCCGGCATTAACGGAGATGGGAAAAAATTTTGATTGTGATCCGAATAATTTCCCCAAAATAGCAAGGTTAATGAGTCAATTTTCATCATAATTATTTAAGCTTCTATAACTACTTATAAAATTGCTCATTAGGTTAATTGCAGTATTTTTTTCAGTTGGCATAAGTGTAGTCCCATACCCATGTACTGTCGGTGGGTAAATATGCTGAGACACATTTTTGGTTTTATTGTTTATCATATAAGTAGATTGCTGGGTTATATTAATACGTGCAGTTTCGCCAATATATAAATGTAAATTTAGCGTATTTGGGTGATATTCGTTATTACCTATATTTATTGAGTTATTTATCGCTACATTTATTAATTCTGTATAACTATACGTATCAACGTTATTTTGTGTTATTATGGCAATATTTATTATTCTGACTCTTTTTGTGTCGTTGGGTATAGATAATAAACCTATGTGCGTATTCGAGCCGACAGCTTGGTTCGACTGAGCCGGTTGGTAAGTGTAGATGTTTAGTTTTGCGAAAGTAAGAACATCTGTTTGGTCGGCCGAATCAGCCCATCCAGTTATACTATATTCTAAAATAGTATTACCACTAGTTGCAGAAGTTATCCGCCCATCAGAACAAGCTGTAAATAATGGGATTAACGTATTAAATGATTCGTATGCGGTTTGTAATGTGGCTGTATCTAGGGTTACGCTGTTTTGCCCTTGGAGCCCGATTATACGCTGTATTGTGTTTTGTAGTTCTGTTTCACTATACATTGTGTATTCAATTTTGTAGATGCCGGTATGTTCAAGCTGTAGGATGTCGTCCGCTCCTCCTGTGAGTGTTGGTTTGTAATGTGTGATTGGGACTTTACGAAGAACCCCTACTAGTGGCACCCAAAACCAGTAGTTATTATTATTATCTTCACGATTAATCAACAGTACTAACATAATAGGAAATATACTAGAGAAGTTAAATGTTCTAAACGTAGTAGAGATTGATAGAGGTGTTTTTTCCGACAAACTTAGTACATTTACATAGCACGCATTGCAAACCGACGCTAAAAGCGTTCAAGTATCGTATTTACCCTACTGATGCGCAGATGATGTTCTTTGCTAAGACCTTTGGGTGCTGTCGGTTTGTCTGGAACAAAATGCTGGATGAGAAACTGAACGCTTACAAGAAGAAAGAATGCATCCCACGAATTACACCTGCCAAGTACAAAGCGGAATTCCCATTCCTCAAAGAAGTGGATAGTTTTGTGCTTGTCGCTGTACAAAATCACATTGAAAACGCTTTCCGTAATCACTTCAAAAACCGCAAACACTTCAAACTGCCAAAATTCAAAAAGAAAAAAGACAAGCAATCGTGCACTACATATAATGTACACGATTCAATAAGAGTAGATTTTGATAAGGGATTGTTGTACTTGCCCAAACTACGAGAAGGTGTAAAGATTGAACTACACCGCAGATTTGATGGTAAGATCAAGTCCGTTACTGTGAGCAAGACAACGGATGGCAAGTATTACGCTTCCATCTTGGTAGAAACGGAGAATCCGAGGAACAAAGTTGTGGGCCTAAAAGTAAGGCTTGCGGGATAGACTTAGGGCTAGAACATTTTGTTACCGTTACTAACGACTTTGGGAGTTACAAGGTTGAACACCCGAAGTACCTCCGTAAAAGCGAAGAAAGGCTGAAAAGACTTCAGAAGTTCCTCTCACGAAAACAAAAAGGCTCAAAAACAGCGAAAAGGCTAGGCTGAGACTTGCTAAGCAGCACGCATACATTACCAATGCGCGTAATGACTTTTTGCATAAGTTGTCCAAAGCCATCATTGACGA
>RFKD01000044.1 GCA_003694545.1 Candidatus Parcubacteria bacterium
GGAAGAAGGCGGTGTAGATCGCGGCGCCAAGGGTGTCGGTGAGGGTGCTGAAGGCTGAGGCAAGGGAGCGTTGCACGGCCGCCGTGGCGTCCAGCATGCCTTCCCCAACCCACACGGCGCTTTCCACAGGTTGGCGCAGGAGAGAGAGCCACGGCTCTGGCAGAGCGGCGTGGGCCGCCGTGGGCAGGAGTACTGCCGCAAGGAGCGCGAGCATTGCAAGCGCGCGCCGCGTGCGAAGAGTATGTCGCGCCACGAAAGACATAGCGTGTTAAGTTTAACAAATCACAGATGAGAAAAAGAAAAGAGCCTGTGGACAACAAAGGCCCCCAGCCGCGCGCAAAGCGCGCGGCTGGGGGGTGGGTCGGGGGCGCGGGGCGCTAATGTGACGCCAAGAACATCCCAACCAGCACCCCAGCAAGCACCAGCCGATACAACGCAAACGGCACCAACCCCCATCGCTTCAACAGAGGAATAAGGAGCACTAAGGCGACAAACGCGGCAAGAAAAGCGCTGAGAGAAGCAACGGCAACCAACTCCCACCCAATGGAGGAAGCGGATTGCGCGCCGAGGAACATCTTGGCAAGCGCCCACAGCCCGGCGCCAAAAATAACAGGAAGCCCAATGAGGAACGACCAGCGCGCCGACTCCTCTGGCGCGAAGCCTTGCGCGCGCGCCGCGGCTATGGTGATGCCGGAGCGGGAAACACCAGGAATAAGCGCGAGCGTCTGCGCCAAGCCGATAGCAAAAAGGCGCCCGGCGCTTGGCGAAACCGCCTGTCGGACGCGAGAGAGTATCTCCGCGCCCAGCATCGCAAGCGATCCGAACGCGAGCGCGAGCGCGACCACATACGGGGAACGCGCGTGGGCTTCTATCGCGTCGGCCAACAGCACCCCCACAAGCGCCGCCGGAAGGGACGCAAACGTGATCCAAAGAATCTCGCGCGGAAAGCCCTCCTGCGGCGCGCGCAAGGCGCGCCTCAGGAGGGCAATAATATCGCTTCGGAAATACCACGCGATCGCAAGCCCCGTTGCGAGATGAATTGCGGCGTCAAACGCAAGCGTGCTTCCTGTTTCTTCTCCCAACAGCCAATGCGCGAGCACGAGGTGGCCGCTCGAGGATATAGGCCACGGCTCCGTTATCCCCTGCAAGATGCCGAGAAACACAGCATCAACAATAGTCATTATGTTAGTCATTATGTTCTATTGTAGCGCGAACGGAGGCGTGATACCATAAAGAGCGTTTATTAGGCACGAGGCGTTTTTGGATTACAATTACACCGCGTACTAAATTCCTTTTGTATGGAACCATCTTCCAACAACCAACCGCAGGTCGACAAACCAAACGCGCAGGAAGCGCATCAACCGCCGCAGCGCACCGCTTCGCAACAGACCGAAATGTTAAAAACCTTCGGCGTGCCCCTTGCCATTGTTGTCGCGGGCGCCATTGTTGCGGGCGCTATCTTGTGGGCGGCAAACCAAAAAAGCCCCTCAGCGCAAGCGCCATCTGACGCGCCTCCTTTAGTTGAAGACGGAAACAGAAAACTAGTTCCTCTCGCAAACGATGAAGACCATTTTCGTGGCAATCCGCAGGCGCCAGTGGTGATGATTGAATATTCCGATTACGAGTGCCCCTTCTGCCAGCGGTTTCACGATACAATGAAAAGCATCATGGAGACCTACGGCAAGCGCGGCGAAGTCGCGTGGGTGTATCGACATTTTCCCCTCGTGAGCATTCACCCGAAAGCGATAACTGCGGCGCGCGCGGCGGAGTGTGTGGCGGAGCTTGGCGGCAAAGAAGCGTTCTGGCGCTTCACGGACATCTACTTTGAAAACACGCCAGCAAACAATCGCGTTGACCTTTCTCTTTTGCCAAAGTGGGCTGAAGAAGCGGGGGTTGACCGCGCTGGGTTTGAGCGTTGTTTGAACAATGAGGAAAATAAACACGACGACAAACTCGCGCGACACACCGAAGAAGCTATAAACGCTGGGGCGCGCGGCACCCCCTTTACGGTTATCACGACGCGCGAACCATTAAACGAAGAAGTCCGCTCGCTTTTGAACGCGACAAACCAACAAGTGGGTCAAGAAGTCTTCCTGCTCATCAGCGACAACCAGGTGGGCGTGGGCGGCGCGCTGCCAAAAGAAATACTTGATCCTGTCTTGCAAACAATTCTCGGCAAGACGTCATAAAACCTGCGCGTAAGTCTTAACTTCACGGCGCGCAGCCCTTTGGGCTGCGCGCCGTGATTTCTTTTTCCCTCCCCTACCCCGCGCGCAAATCGCGATAGATTGTTTGTGCGATCGCCGCCGCGCCGTCACCCACCCGCCGCGGCAAGCGCGGTGGGGTCAGCCAAGGCGCGCCTTCTTTTATTTCCTGCGCCATTTGCGCGATAGCTGATTCCAACCGAGCCACCGCCTCATCGGCGAGCGCGAGCTCCTTTGAAACAATCCCGCCCCTGCCGGGAGCAATGTGTTCCAAAACACCACGGTGCACGCGTTCGCGCCCCCCGCTTTCGCGCTCCCAAAGAAGTTTATAAAACAGGAGCTGGCGCTCGTAATCCTCGCGAAACTCCGAGTTCCCCGGCGCGCCTGATTTAATATCAACCACCACCACTTCCCCCGCCTGCGGCGAAAACCACGCGTCCACTTCCCCCTTGAGCCACAGCGTCTCACCTGAAGAAAGCGCAAAAGCCACATCCGCAAACCGCCGCTTGGGGCGCAAGCCCACTTCGCGCGCCCAGCCGCCCCGCTTGCGCGCCCAAGCGGGGAGCACTTCCCGCGCTTGCCCGGCGTAGCGCTCAGCAACCTCTTGCCCAAACCACAGCGCCGGCTCTTGCGCGTCCCACGCTTTCGTAAACGCGCGCACTAACGCTTCTTCATCCATTTCCTCCCCTTCCCCTTGCGCGCGCAAAAACGCTTCAACAGCCTGATCCAGCGCCGTGCCGTAGGCCAAATGCGGCTCACGCCCCTCGGGCAAGCGTAAAAGGGAACGCACGAGATAAAGCCACGGGTCGTCAAGATAGTTGTTGAGCGCCGTTACCGAAAGCGGCGTTGCAAAAAATCGCTCACGCACCCACTCGGCAAACCGCTTGTGGCGCTTGGGAAGCGAAACCACCGCCGCAAGGGGGGCCCGTGACAGCGTTTCCACGCGCACGCCCGCCTGCGCAAGATCCTGAACGAACACGCTCGGCTCAAGCGGCTTTTCATTCTCTGGTACACGCAAGGGATAGGAAACCGCAATGCCCCGACGGGCGCGCGTGAGGCCAACGAAAAAGAGTCGCCGCTCATCGGCGCGCCGACCTTCCTTTGTTTGTCCTTCAAACGCGCCGCGCACGACAGGCGGCAAGAGGAAGCGACCGCCTTCCCGTGCGGAACCTTCCTCCCACACACTCGCGCTCGCGCCCACGAGAAACACTGCGTCAAACTCCTGCCCTTTGGCAAAATGCACCGTCATCAACCGCACGACATCGCCCGACAACAAAGGCGCGCCTTCGCGCCGAATACCGCCGCGCGCTCGACGCTCCAAGCGCGCGAGTGCTTCGCGCAGGATGGGAACGCCACCTTCAGGCCCCTGAGCGGCGCGAACATCTTCAAGCAACACCTCAAACGCATGATACACCACGGGTTCACGCGCCGCCCAGCCCAAAAAATCGCTTTCGCGTGCGGCGCGAATGACCACTTCTTCCGCTGGGCGCGCGCTTGCCTCTTCCGCAACCGCGCGCATCTTGAGCACCCACTCCCCCAACGCCTTCCACACATTGTTACTCACCCCAGCCGGAAGTTTTTCTCCTTTGCCCGCAAGCAAATCAGCGATTCGCTCTCCCGCCCACAAGCGCTCTTCCGCCCGCCCGGGCACCCACGGGCCTTGTAAGGCTTGCGCCCACGCGCCCTCGCGGCGCGGATCGGCAATCGCCTGCAAGAGCGCGTAAAACAAGCGGACGGCGGGCTCGCGCTGGGGCACCACGCCCCGCCCCACCAATTGGTGGGGCACACCGAGCTCGGAAAGCTCCCGAGCGACCGCCGAAAGCTGATCGTGTTTGCGCGCAAGCACCGCAATCTCACGCAGGGCGACGCCTTTTTTCTGCAAACCCGCGATTTCTTCGGCAACAAAGCGCGCTTCATCATCCTTGGTTTGCGCTTCCACCACGCGCACGGCGTCGCCCCAGCCGGGAAGGAGTTCCTCTCGCGCGCGCGGCGTAAGGTTGTGCACCCAATGCGCCTCACCGCCCGCGCGAAGCAAAGCTCCCGCGCGGTGGAGGATTTCCGGGCGCGAGCGGTAGTTAGCGCCAAGCACGACGCGGCGCGCGCCCCACATTTTGCAAACCAGCTCCAAGGTGCCGCTTGCCGCGCCTTGAAAGCGATAAATCGCCTGCTCTGGATCGCCAACCACAAATACCTCAGGCCGAGGTTCGTCGCCCAAGAGAATCTGCGCGAGTGTCAGCTGGAGGGGATTGGTGTCTTGAAACTCGTCAATCAAAACGGAAAGGTAGCGCTCGCGCAGGGTTTGGAGCGCGGTTGGATCTTCCTCCAACAGGGCAATCGCTTGCGCGATCACCCCTTCAAAATCCACCAATCCGCGACGGGCAAGTTCGGCTTCATATCGCGCGTAAACACAAGCCGCCACCTCTGCCCGATTCAAGCGCTCAAGGTAGCGCTCGCCCTCTTTCGTGATATTCCCCTCTTGCCCCTTGCGCGGGCGTTTGTAGGCAAATTGCTCCGGCACGCGTGCGCGCTCCTCAGCTATCCACGCGCGGTACGCTTGGGGGCTCCATCCTTCGCGTTTGAGTCCATGAAACAACTCCAAAAGGTCCTGAATGGCTCCTTGCCTGCTATGCTCGGAGCCGCCGGCAATGGCCCGCCCTTCCTCGCTTTCCACAAACGCTTCCACGATTTCGTATTGCGCGAGCTCATCGGCGACCTCAACCCGTTGGCCAAACTCTTGGAGGATTTTCCCGGCAAAGCCGTGAAAGGTAGTGATGGTGGGCTCGTAGCCAGAAGGTCCAATGAGTCCAATAAGGCGCGCACGCATTTCCCGCGCGGCCGCGTCGCTAAAAGTCAGCGCGAGGATTGCCGAGGGCGGCGCGTATGTCGCGCGGATAATGTTGGCAATGCGCAAGGTGAGGGTGTGCGTCTTGCCCGTGCCGGGCCCCGCGACAACCACCACCGGCCCCGCAAGCGCGTCTACCGCTTCGCGCTGAGAGGCGTCTAAGCTTTTGTAGCGCGTGAGGAAATCGCGTTCAAAAGCGGAAAACGAAGAAGCATGCTGCGCGCGCCGCGCCATACGGACATTATGCCCCAGACACAAGAGGTGCGCCATAGCGCCGCTGCCGCACCGCTTCGGCAAGCGCGACAGCAGCGGCAACCGACACATTAAACGAACGCACCATTCCCCACATAGGAATGGTCGTAAGCCCGTCGAGGGCGCGGAAGGTTTCTGGAGCAAGGCCGTGGTGCTCGTTGCCAAGCCAAAACGCGATCTTTCCTTGCCGCCAATCGTGGCGCCACAGGTCGATTCCCCCGTCATCCGGAGCGACAAGGCCCCGCGAAGCAAACCTTTGCATCTTGAGCCTCGCCAACAATTCCTCGCGCGAACACCACACAAAAAGCTCAAGCCACTTCTGCGCGCTCATTGCCGTTCCTCTCGTCGCGCGGCGGGGGTTGTAAGGTGACTCTTGCAAAAAGAGAAAGTGCACGGCGGCAATTCCCAACCCTTCGGCTATGCGAAGAATCGCCCCGGCGTTGTGCGGATCGTGGATATCCTCCAGCACCAAGGTAACATCCCGCAGACGGAAGCGGGCAACGCGATTGAAGCGTTCTATTCGCTCGGGGGTAGGCATACGATCCCACGCATCACTCACCGCTTACCAGTCAATGGGATCCTTGCCGTGCGCCGCGAGGTATTCGTTTGCCTTTTTGAAGTGACCACAGCCAAAAAAGCCTCGCTCGGCGGACAAGGGCGAAGGATGCGCCGCTTCCAACATAAGGTGCCGATTCGCTTCAATGAACTGCCTTTTCTTGCGCGCGTCCGCTCCCCACAACAGAAACACGAGGGAGTCTTTCTTTTCGTTGAGAGCGCGTAACACGGCGTTGGTGAATTCTTCCCATCCTTTCCCCCGATGCGAGGCCGGTTCTCCCGGCCGAACCGTCAGCACCGCATTAAGGAGCAAAACTCCCTGTCGCGCCCAGGAGAGGAGGTCTCTGCCGGTGTGCGGTGCCCTTCCGAACTCCGCTTCAATTTCGCGAAAAATGTTTTTGAGCGAAGGAGGTTCGGGCACTTCCGGATTCACAGCAAACGCAAGGCCGTTTGCTTGCCCCGGATTGGGATACGGGTCTTGTCCTACGATCACCACGCGCACGGCATCAAACGGCGTGAGGTCGAAGGCGCGGAAGAGGTTTTTTGGATGTGGATACGCAGCTCCTTTGAGGTACTGCTCGCGCACAAACACGGCAAGTTCGCGAAAATAGGGCTTGGAGAACTCCTCGCGCAACACCTCCTTCCAACTCGGATGGATGCGCACTGATATCGCTTCCATACTCCACGCTACTGTAGCATACAAAGCGCCGCCGCCCCCCTTGGGGGGCGGCGGCGCTCAAAGGTGTCCGTGGTGATACCGCTTACTGCATACGCTCTTGCCGGTGGCAGTCGCGGCACAGGAGGTTGTCAGTGCGGGTAGGATTGAACGGAAGCTCCGTAATTTCCTCCCCACACTTCGCGCAGGTCCACGACCCCTGTACCATTGCGGGGCGCGGACGATTCATACGCTCTGAGCGGCGTTTGCGATGGCATTCTCGGCACAAAAGTGGGCGCGAATTGTCCGGCTCAAACGGCAGTCGCGTGATGACCGCTTGGCACTGCGAACACTCCCACTGGCCTTCGTAGGTTTGCCGATCGCTTCGGCTCGTATCGTCTGACATGAGTTGTGGTATGTGACTTTCTAAACTTCGACCTGAGCGCGAGAAGATTTTTCAACCTTGCAAGCGCTTTTCCAGCTTAGCATATCGGTTGCTTTTCCACAATCATTGGCCATTGGCGCGGGCTCGCTCTCCAACCGCCTCCAGCCGCCTGCGCGAAGTTATGCGCGCCGCATAAGAACCGCGAGCGCTTCAAGATGCAAGGTGTTCGGATAAAAATCAAACCCTTTCAACGCGGCAAGGGAATATGTTCCCTCCAAGAGCGCGAGATCGCGCGCGAGCGTATCGGGATTGCACGACACATACGCGAGCAAGGCGGGACCTTTTTCTTGGAGGCGGCGAACAACAACTGAATGCAGTCCGCTGCGAGGCGGGTCGACGATGGCAACCGCTCTACTGGTGTTTAAGCTTGCATCGTCGTCTCGCAAGAAGGTGCGCGCAATATCCCCGCCGACTACCCGAGCGGCAACGCCAACGCGCCGCAAGTTGCGCCGCGCCGCTTGCGCGAGCGCTTCGTCTAGTTCGAGGGCCGAGACTGCGCGCACTCTTCCTTCTAACAAGCGCGCAAGCGCGGCGCTCAAGGGAGCGGCCCCGGCGTACAAGTCCCACACCACAAACTGGCGCGGCGCCTCTCTCGCAAGCACTTCCGCAAGCGTAATCAGCAGCTCTTCCATCTGCCAAATGTTGTTTTGGAAAAACCCAAACGCGGGGTAGCGCACCCACACGCCGCACACACGCTCCTCCAACCATACCTCATGAGGGCCAGCAATGATGCGCTCCGGCGCGGTGGCAGGCGTTTCCTTTCGGGTATAGGCAACTTGGGCGGCGGCAACGCCGGGGAGCGCACCGACCACTTCCTGCCACCGCCGCCAGCGTAATTCTTCCCCGCCGTGCACCACAAGCCGCAGCGCGACAGCGCCGCTTGCCTTACTTTCGCTTGCGACTAACGCTTTTGTGTCGCCCGCCCACGCGCCCACTTCCCCAAGCGCGGCCGCGGCTTGCCGCGCAATCTCGTTCAGACGGCGGCTTGCAAGCACACATCCATCGATCGGAACCTTGCGGCGGCCGCGGCTGCCGCGCGCGTGCCACCCAAGCCGCACCCCGCTTTCACTGCCGTAGAGCGCGAACTCCATTTTTTTGCGGTAGCCCCATATCACGGCAGAAGGGAAAACCGGCACACGGCGGCCCAAAACTCGCCAGAGGGCGGCTTCTTTACAGCGAACCTGTGCTTCGTAAGGCAGGGCTTGAAGCGGTGAGCAAATGGCGTAGTGGGCTTCGCGTGGCGCAAGCGCGCCCATAGCACTGCGCGCCCGCTCCACAAGGACTCGCGCGAAATTCATACAATAACGCGATTTTCGCCTCGCCCTAGCCGACGCAATGTCCGCGCGAACCCCTCCGGATCGCACGCATCACAGTGGCAACCGCGAGGCATTGTGTCGGGATCGTTGAGATACTCTTCGCCGTAATCGTAGGTAAGCTCTTCTCCCGGCTCAATGTCGCGCAGGGCGAAAATACAAATGCGGTCGTCCACCACATCCGCTTCGCAATTCGGGCGGCAGGAATGATTGATGTAGCGGGCGAGGTTGCCGCGGTCTTTTCCGTCGATGGTCCAGCGGTTGTCGATTTCAAACAAGTATTTTCCCCCGCGTCGGTCAGCCTCCTCGTTCGTAATGCGCTCGCCGGTGTACTCAATAACCATCTCCCCCCGCGAAAATGGAACAGCGGCGTACAATCCTAATCCGCCGTACGGAGAACGGGCAAGGGTAAACTTGCCTCCACCATAAAACTTTCTTTGCCCCATAGTGGGAAGATGCTAACACGCTAGCCCTCCTCGCGCGAGGAAGGCTGGCACGCTGGAAGTCGTACCTGTACTTTTGTCCCCCTCCCCTCAATGGATTCAACGGCAATGGTTCCGTCCATACGGGTAACCAGTTCTCGCGTAATCCACATTCCAAGCCCGGTTCCCGCCTCCCGGCGCACGCTTTCGCGCGCAGAGCGGTAAAAGCGTTCAAATAAATGTTGCTGTTCTTCCGAGCTCATTCCCAGCCCTGTGTCTTCTACTTCAACCACAACCCACTTCCCGTCTTCCAACAGGTTCACCCGAAGCGCCACGGAGCCTTGCAGCGTATACTTGATGGCATTTGAAACAAGGTTGTTCAACACCTGCCGCAAGCGATCCGTATCCACGCGCACCCAAATATCCTTCGCGCACACAAAAGAAAATGACAGGCGCTTGTTTTCGGCAAGTTGGCGAAACGCTTCAACGACATCATTGCACACACAGAACGCTTGCGTGCAGGTAATAGAAAAGGATAGTCTGCCCTCGCTGAGGCGCGACACATCAAGAAGATCATTGACCAGTTGTAAAAGCATATCCGATGCGCGCGCTGCTTTCTCCGCTAAGCTACGCTCGTCCTCAGAGCGCAAACGCTCGGCAAGGAGAGAAAGGTAGCCTTGCACCACGGTTATCGGAGCACGCAGTTCGTGAGACGCGAGAGAAAAGAAGCGGTCTTTCAGCGCGTCGGCTTCCCGCAGGCGTTCGTACAGCAAGGCATAGTCGGTAATACGGGCAACACGAAAGAGAAGGAGAATAACCACGAGCACCAAAACAAAGGTCAGCGCGTATGACTCAAAAATCTGTCGCGAGATGGCGACATCCGCTTGCGAGATGTAGAGCACGGCCCGAACATAGCCGTCACCTTGGGGAAACGCGCGCGCGGCCAGATACAGCCGCTCTCCTCCAAACTCGTCCAAGCGAAGGTAGGTTTGGCGCCGCCCGTCGCCAAGCGCAAACGCAACAATTGATTCCGAACGGTCCCACACAGATAATGGAAACCCTTCGCGGGCGACGGCGGCAACGCGCTCAAAATAATGAGGCGCGTTGGAGTTCGTTGGGTTGCGCCTCCACACTTCCATCGCGGCAAGCGTCTCGTTTTGCAGCATAATGCGTGCGAGCTCTTCTTCCAGCGCTTGAGGATCGTCCGCGCCCCACTGCGCTGCAAGCGCAATGCCGTCAAGTAGTGCCCCTATGCGCACTTCAGCCGTGCGCTCGTAAGCGCGCTGGGCAAGCGAGCTAAACGACCACACCACATAGCTAAACAACCCAACCACTATCACAGCAACTGTAGCGGTATGCAGAACCTGCGGATATTCGCGCAGGTGTCGCACCCCAAAGCTAAAAATTTGCTTGAGTTTATGCATATGGCGGCGGCGCGTGGAATCACTGAGGCTTCTCGCCGTGCTCTGCCCGCATCCGCCACACCCCAACAACCATAACAGTAATCAGTCCCACAATTCCTAGCGCAACGAGCGCAACCCCCACCACCGACGCACGAAGCATGTCCAACAGCGAGCGCTCGGGTGTGGGGACTTCTTGCGGCGAAGACGGCGGGATGTAAGTAACTGCTTGCGCTTGTTTTACAAACCGCGCGGGAGGACTTTTCGCGACGATAGCACCTGAGGCATTGAGAATAGCGACATACACTTCATGCTCCCCATCAGGCAGTTCGCGACGCAGAGTATAGCGCCACACGCCTGTTTCGTCCGCCCGCACGGCAACCACGATAGGCGTGGAGAATATATACAACCACGCGGTGGTGTTGG
The DNA here is from genome assembly GCA_003694545.1 of Candidatus Parcubacteria bacterium. Classification (GTDB taxonomy): domain Bacteria; phylum Patescibacteriota; class Minisyncoccia; order Phycocordibacterales; family UBA12088; genus J119. Next base: position 10,515 of record RFKD01000044.1, read on the forward strand.
GAATAGCCCGACCCTCAAGCGCGAGCCCCACTGTCGAAGTTGCGGTTGGCAATCCTTGTGTCGCGGCATCTTCTGTGTCATCTGTCGAGGTCGCGTGTTGTTCCTCGCTTCCCTCCTCCGCTTGAGATTCGGGAGGGGTCGTCGTGGCCACTCGCGTTTGGGCTTCGTCTTGCGAGCTCAGCGGGACAGCCGCCACCTTGGAAACCCCAAGAATGGCCGGCACCACCTCGCCCTCTTCTCGAGGAGACGCGGCGGGTACCGGCTGGGTTGTCGTGGAAAGAGGGTCCAACCCTAAGAGTACCCGCTCAGCGTCGGAGAGAATGTCGCCTGCAGTGTAAGGGTCGCGCGGATCCGTCCCCCACAAGACCTTCTCCTCAAAATCCGACAAGCCGTCGCCGTCAGAATCGGCAAGAACCTCTTCCGCGGGAGAGTGGATAATTTCTCGCCGAACGCGCGCGAGTTTTTCTGCTGCGGAGCGTACTTCTTGGGCTATCTCGCGCTCCACAAGACGCCGCGTCAGCTCTTGCGCTTCTTCCTCTGAGGCAGCCTTGCCGGAGGCAACAAGCTCTTGAGTCAGGGCGCGTTCTGCTTCCTCAGGCGTTTTTTCTCCCCGAGCCACTTCAACGAGTATTTTCCGAATAGCGCGTTGGAGGGGTTGCGGGGGAGGCGGCGTGACGCCCAGTTTTTTTGCTGTACGTTCTTCAACTTCTCGAATGGGCTCGGTAAACTTGCGGGCGTTTTCCGCCGCCGCACGCACCTCTTCTCGCTGTTGTTGTACTTTCTCACCGTGCGCGGCGTGATCCTTGAACGTCGGCTGTGTGTTGTCGGTTTCGCCTTGTGAATCCTTAGCGCGAACCTTAGCGTCCTCACCGGACGCGCCGTCCGTTTTGTCCGCCACTGGTTGTTGCTCGCGCAAAGAATGCGTGTTTCGTTGGCGGTCAGATTTTTCATTTTGTGCCGTTGGGCTCGCGCGGCCTTCTGTTTGTTTCATTGCTTGATGTGTTTCTTTGGGGACACCTCCTTGTTTTTCGGAAGTCTTCGTGACCTCAGGTGTGCCTTCCGTAACTTTCCCCGTCGCTTGCTTTACCTCCTCCTCTTGCTTCGTTTCCTCTCGATTTTCCTCTTGCCTCTCAACAATGGGCCGCTCAGGAATGTGAAGCTCTTTGCGCAACTCCTCTGCCCGCACCTCAAGGGGAGCTGCATCGCCTACTTCCACCTGATCGTCGCGTTGGCGCTCGGTTCCTGCGGTTGTTGAAGGGGAAACGCCATATACTTGTTTTTCCTTGGACTCCTGTGTCTGCGCGGATTGATCGCCTGAAGACGCCGAGCCGTCGAGATTGGTCTTGTCAAGATCGGTTTTTTTGCGCTTTTCGTCCTCTGCCCCGCCGTCCTGAGACCCTCCATCGCCAGAGAACACCGCTTGATGTGCAGGCTCTGTGTTTTGTTCTGCTTTTTCATCTTTCTGCACAACCGCAGAACCACTTGGATCTCACCGATGATGTCACAGCGGCCTCTTGGTGGGCCCGCCATGCGCCATTGTGCCACACCACCTGCACCATCCCGGCAAGCGCCACCAAAAGGGCGACGAGCGCGTAGGTGCCCGACATTACTTCCAGTATAGCAAAATAGCCAGACGATCAATTCACAGTGGGACGAGGGCGCACCACACAAAATCATTGTGTGTTTTCATTTTCCTGTCTGTTGGGGATATTTTTCGTGAAGATATTGAAGGAGGCCCCTTCCCATCGCTTCGCGAGGAATTTCCACATCTCCCACACTTTCGTCTTGCGAAAAATAGGTGAGCGGAATGGTGTACCAGAGTTGATTTGACATTTTGAAGACTATTTTTGCTTTAAACGCAAAACCGTCTTTGAGCACATAACCCGAAGACTCCTTCTTCCAGTGAGCGGGCTGGAGCAACCAAGATGGCGCCAACCTTTCAGCAGCAACTTGAAAAAGGCTATATCTTACCACCTCTCGCTTATCCTCTCTCGCACAAATGAGATAGTAGTCAAAACTCATGTGTTGGTGGCGGATAAATGCAAGCTTATCTCTTAGCGAGGAAAAGGTTGTGAGACGATAGGAAGAAATTGTCAAGAAAGCGCCACGCTTGATGACACCTGATTTCGCCGATATTTTGATGACGCGCTTTTCCAACTCGACGACAATATCCACGCTTTGCTCATGAGATTGCGGATCCCAGTGAACCTTATGTTCCCCCTCCAAAAATGCAAAAGTTGCCCATATGATTTCCTCCCAGCTGTCTGATTTGATGGGTATCCTCGTGGTGCCTGACTTGAAGGCTATGAGTTCTTGGAGAACCTCAGCTACTCGTTGGTGATGAATCTGCATATTTTGGGTGTAGGAACAACGACTGCTCAATCAATCAAATAAATTTTTCCCTTTGAGTATCCCCTTGGGAAGCGGCACCAACCTCAATTGTGTGGCGGTTGTGTGGGGTGTGATATCTTGGTAAAGCGTTTTGATGTAGTTATTGAGTCGCGCAGAGTTAAGCCACTGAATAATCGTGGAGAGCTCACGCTGAGAAAGAGCGGTCTTCGGCAAGAGGTGGTACACATCTCCCACATAAGGATAAGGGGAATCCTCAAGAGCCGCCACAATTCTACCCCCTTTGGTGTGTCCAACCACAATGCGAGGTGTAATGGCGTAAAAGTGTTTTAGCACAGGCACAAACTGCTTTGGTAGAGATAGGCCGACATAGTTAGTTCGGTCCACAAAGCCTTCTTTAATATTTCTGCCATTCATCAAAGGAAGTTGTTCCCCTCGCTGGTAGTGTGTGCCTTCAAGTTGGGAGACCAGTCGCTTTACTTCGGGTGAACGGGCAGAGATTTTGATATCAAACAACGATCCAAGAAGCGCCACGCCACTTTCCAGCCGTCGCGTTTCGTCAGTCTCAAAACGCAAGACTTCTCCACCCCAATTGGGGAATGATGCTATATGCTGAAATTTGTTAGTTTTGCCCTTTCGTAAATAGAGAGACGCCCCGCTTTTCTTCCTCTTCTCAAAGACAATCACGCAGACGGACACACTCACCCCTCGAAAAATGCCACCCCCAAGGTAAAACACTTTCAGCGAGCCGTTGCGAGCAAGAAACTGCCGAAGAAGGTGAAATTCGTCAAGAACCATCCAAGTCGCCGGTATGATAAAGACAAGACGACCCCCTTCCTTGAGGAGGGACACGCTCTTTTCTACAAAAGCCCCGTAAATGTTATATTTCCCAAACCAAGTATGGAATACTTTCTTGTATGCTCGTTTGCGCGACAACTTGTCCTCAATTGGATAGTGCGAGGTGTCACCAATGATCCCATAGGGAGGATTGCCAATGACAACATCAAAAGAGCGATGCGGCTCCCACAGGAGGTAATCTTCCAAGATGAGTTGGAAGGGGAGCTCTTTGTATGCGTTCTGAATGTTCCGAAACACCTCTGGGTTTACCTCGACACCATAAAAACGATTGTGGGGATACCGTTCAAAAATGCGAAGGAGAAAATTACAAAAACCGCACGCGGGTTCGAGGATATCTAAATTTTTCCAATCACGCACACCAGAAAGGGAAATCATTAGATCTACTACCTCTTTTGGGGTTGACACTGCGCCAAACGCTTTCCAATCCGAAAGCGTGTGCTCCAGTTGTGCTACAAAAGCGAGTTGGGATTGTAAAAGGGTGCGCGAAGGCATAGGCGGTGCACACCAAGAGCATATCACATTCCTCCAACGATAAGGAGCACTTTTGCGCTCTTCGGATAAAAAACCGCAACGCAAATGTACTCGCTCGGACGCTTCGCGTCCTCGCGAACATTTGCTGCCCGGCAGGGTTCGGTCACCAGTTCTAAGTCCTCGCTTCGCGCTTTGCGCTCGCTGCGGCTAAGAACTCGCGACCCCGCCCCCCGCCCTCGCCTCGCTTCGCTCGGCGGCTTCGCGGGCGGGGGGTTTCGAATCCCTGTCGGGGCCCGCAAATGTACTCGCTCGGACGCTTCGCGTCCTCGCGAACATTTGCTGCCCGGCAGGGATTCGAACCCCAATTTCCACGTCCAAAGCGTGGCGTCCTACCCTTAGACGACCGGGCAAGTTCTCACACTATACCACAACTCTCTTAAGACTTCACACGCGGGAATTCGCGTTGAGCTTCCCTTCCCGCTCATCCAGAATTTCGTAGTCCAGAATTTCTTCGAGAATGTCTTCAAGAGTAATGATGCCGACAATGTCGCCTTCATGATTGCGCACGATACGCAGGTGCTCACGAGAGCGTAACAGTTCGGTTAGAATGGTGTCCAGTGGGGTAGTGGTGCTCACAAATCGCACTGGCAAAGAAGCGATACCGGAAAACAGCTGATGATCGTTGCCTTGCGCGAGCGTACACACGATATCGTGTAGGTGCACGATTCCCACAAAACCTCCATCCTCCCCTATGAGCGGAAAACGGCTGAAGCCGCTTCGGCATATTCGCAAGAGCGTCTCGGGAGAAAGCGCGTCTTCTACCCGTAATGCCACCACTTGAGGCCACGGCGTCATAATTTCGCCAGCGCGCTTGTGGGAAAAGGTTAGCGCCCCTTTGTTAATGCGCTCCTCATCGGCGTCAATGTCGCTGTGGGCGCAGTCTTCATGTTCAGCGATAAGCTCAATGAGCTCGTCCTGAGCATACACGGAAGGCAATTCATGCCCCGACATTCTATCCAGCGCCGACGCGATGGGTTTTGCAACAGGAGTAGTAAGAAACAACAAGAGGCGAACCAAGGGCACAAACTTGGCGCTCAGCGGCAAACCCAAGGGTGAAATGCCGCCTGCGGTAAAATTTCACCAAACACAACAATAAGACAGGTTGCCAGCGTTGCCGCCGCGACACCCGCCATCAAGCTTCCCAAGAGTACAGAAAGCGCAGCGTTCACCAAAACATTCCCCAAAAGCAGTGAAGTGAGAAGGCGGCTGCCTTCCTTGCGCGCGCTCCACACGCGCCGCACGTCTGGGTCCCCCAAGCGCGCCTTGCGCCGCACTTCGTGCAGCGAAACCCCGAAGAAGGCCCCAAGTCAAGCCAGAAAATAACGCTGAGAGCAACAATAAAACAACGATGGCCCGCCTTCCTCAAGGCTCATACCTAATGCGCTACACGCTTATCCCCAACGATAAAAATGCCGCGCTCCGCTCATTGGCATGGCTTGATCGCACACATGATTACTTCGCCTCAGCCGATGATCGATGCTCCGCAAGCGAAAATACCGCCACCTCCAACGCAACAAGAGGATCAGTGAGGCGCGCCCCTTCTATTTGCGCGCGCAGAAGGTGGGCGAGCGTTCGCGAAGTCAGCGTGGAGGGGAACATTTGAGCGAGCTTGCGGGCTTCTTGCATCACATTCTCGCGTTGCGCGGCGACTTCTTCCAGGAGATCAGGCGCGGTGCGCGCGTAAAGCACAAAGCGCATCATTTCAACCACAGCCTCCATCACTGCCCCCGGATTCGTCCCGTCCTCGCGCCACTTCGCGACAACCTCAATCGCCCGCGCGAACGCTCCTTCTCCCAACGCTCGCAATAACGCGGCCGCTTGAGCGTATTGCGGCGCTCCCGCAATGCGATACACAATCTCGGGCGTGATCCCTTCTTCAGATTCCCGCGCGGCATCTATTGCTTGCTGAAGCAAAACGAGCGCGTCCCGGTAGGACCCTTCCGAAAGATGAGCCAGCTGAGACAGCGCCGCGTCATCGGCCGACATCTCCTCCGCAAGCGCCACGCGGCGCAGGAGCGCTTGAATTTGCTCCACGGACGGACTCTTGAAGCGCACCACCACGCAACGCGATCGGATGGTCACGGGAACCTTTTGTTCTTCCGTTGTGGCGAGCACAAAAACGACATGGTCCGGCGGCTCTTCTAATACCTTCAAAAACGCGTTGAACGCTTCCCGCGTGAGCATATGGACCTCGTCGATGATATACACCTTGCGGGGGGAGCGAAATGGCCGCACGAACACCTCTTCGCGCAAGCGGCGGATGTCATCAATACCGCGGTTGGACGCGGCATCCATTTCTATAATGTCTTCCTCACTCGCACCCGCTTCGCGCGCAAGAATGCGGGCAATAGTGGTTTTGCCGACGCCTCGTGTGCCGCTAAACAAGTACGCGTGGGCGAGTGTTTTTTCTTCAAGCGCACGACGCAATACAGCGACCGCCTCGTCCTGCCCAACAACTTCCTCAAACCGCCGAGGGCGATACTTCCGATACAAGGCAAGGGTTGTCATAGGCGGTATCGTACCACACGCGCCCGTGACGCGCCTTTCTACAGGCGCGTCACGGGCGCGTCAAAGAAAACCCGCTCCTTCTTAGTTATCTGCCCTTTTCTCCTTTTTTATGGAAACCTTGTGAGTGGCGCGCTTCACCGCCTTCTTGCCCTTTTGCGCCACTCGGGCAAGGTCGCGCTCTGCGGCTTGCCATTGGCGCTTCAACTCTTCGGCAAGACGACGCGCTTCTTCCTCGCCAATATCCTTCACTTTCGCATACCTCGCAAGCACCTGATCCACGATCGCGCTCACGACTTCTTTGTTGACCTCCTTGGCTTTCTCCAGCTTTTCAATAACCTCACCTTTGGCTTTTACCATCCATCCGCGGACCTTCGCGCGGTTCTTTTTCGCGTGTTTACTGCCGTAGAGAAAATACGCCGCGGCGGCGCCAACGGCGGCCATCGCGGAAAGACCGGCAACGATACCGCCCTGTTTCGCGGCGCTCATTTTGTTGTCACCGGTTGATGTGTTGTTCTGCTTTGGCATACGATAAGAAAAATACTACCTCAATAAATAAACGGATAATGCATGACACCGTAAGTATAGCACACTACAAAAAGAAAACCGTTAGCGCTCTTCTTCGTTACCTTCCTGTCTGTGAGTCGTATTGCCAAACTCATGCCGAGACTGCCGAGTATGGCGACGCGGCTTTACTCCTATCAGCGACAAAAGAGCGCGAAGACTCTCGACACCTTCGCTCGCGACTTCTCCCGCTTGCGCGACGCTCGCGCGCGCTTGGGCAACCATTTCTCGCAAATCGCTCACGATCTCATCTGCAGTGCGCACAATGCGCAAGACATACCATAAAACAGCAACCACTAACCCGGCAACTATTACGACCGCAACGCTCGTTATGAGGAAAAAGAGATGCATCTGCAGGAAACTTATTTCCATACTGCGTGTTATTGTCCCACATCCTCCACAGCGCCGCAACTCTCGCGCGCCGCGCGGCGCGCGAGAGTTGCGGCTTCC
>RFKD01000045.1 GCA_003694545.1 Candidatus Parcubacteria bacterium
GCCATAGGTTTGATAGACGGGGCGTTCTGCAAGTTCCCTGCGGAGTTCGTCGCGGAGTTTGTCGGTGTCCTCCTTGCTTGTGAGGAAAGCAAGGACGAGGGCTTGGTATGCCTGTTGGAGGGAGGAGAGTTGCTCCTCAAGGTTTTTCGTGTTCGCGGTGATGATGATGGGGGGTGGGGTTGGTTGGGTAGGTGGTTCTTGTTGTGGTGGTCCTGGTTCTTGTTGTTCTTGGAAAAGCGGCTGGTCTTCGTCGGGTTGCTGGTCGTCCGTGCGGTGGGTGGCAGCAAGGCGGACGATGGGACGGGGTGCTTGCGGTTGGGGGAAGAAGGCGGTGTAGATCGCAGCGCCAAGCGTGTCGGTGAGGATACTCAAGGCGGAGGCAAGAGAACGTTGCGCTGCTGCGGTGGCATGCAAGATACCGTCACCAACCCACACGGCGCTCTCCACAGGTTGGCGCAGGAGAGAGCGCCACGGCTCTGGCAGGGCGGCGTGGGCGGCCGAGGGCAGGAGCACTGCCGCAACGAGCGCGAGCATTGCAAGCGTGCGCCGGGTGCGAAGAGTATGCCGAGCCACGACAGACATAGCGTGTGTTAGTAGCTTATCACACCACAGATGAGAAAAAGAAAGGAGCGTGTGGATAACAAAAGCCCCCAGCCGCGCGCGTTGCGCGCGGCTGGGGGGCGTGGGTTGGGGGCGCGGGGGGGTGCTACTTCTCTTGGCGCTTTTTGAGCGGGACGCCAAGGTGACGGAAAAAGGCTTCCGCCTCCTCCTTCGTGCGCGCGGTGGAAACTAGCGTGATGCCGAGCCCGAAAATGTCTTTGAGTTCATCTTCCGCGGCTTCCGGAAACGCCGTGTGCTCTGGGATGCCGATCGTAAGGTTGCCCATCGGATCAATACTCTCAGGGTCGATGCCGTGAAAATCGCGCGTTCTGGGGAGCGCGATGTGAATTACTTTGTCCAGAAATTCCCACATTTTTTGCTTGCGCAAGGTAACCTTCCAGCCGATCACGAGGCCTTTGCGCGTTTTGAAAGACGCGATTGCTTTTTTTGCTTTCGTGGGAACCGCTTTTTGCCCCGTAATCAGAGAAAGCCGCTCCGCGATGAATTGCTGGCGCATCTTATCGGAGGCAACGCGCCCCGTGCCGACCGATACGACAATTTTCTCAAGCCGGGGGGCTTGGAGCGCGTTGCGCCACCCAAATACACCCTTCAACGAAGCGAATGTTTCGGCGGCGCGCTCTTTGGTTTTGTGAATCGTGGGCGTTGGCATACAGCACAAGTGAAAACAGCTTAATCGAGCGATTTGCCGCTTTTTACCGCAACGCGCACGCGCTTGCCGTCTTTGCGTTCAACGCGCACGCGGGTTGGCTTGCCAGAGGTTGGATCGATGAGAGCGACATTGGAAATATCAAGCGGCAAAGCTCGTTCCACCGTGCGCCCTTTCTTTTGCCCGGCGCGCGGTTTGATGTGCTTCCGAACGAGATTGACGCCCTCAATAAGCACCTTGCGCTCGCGCGGCAGAACGCGCACCACGACCCCTTCCTTGCCCTTGTCGTCGCCCGCGACTACGCGCACTTTATCTCCTTTTTTTATCTTGCATTTCACCATTGCCATACGCGTATCTTGAAGCGATTACACAACTTCACTTGCCATCGTTGCAATCTTTTGGAACCCCTTTTCCACCACCTCACGAGGAATCGGCCCAAAAATGCGCGTCGCGCGCGGTTCTCCTTTTTGGTCAATCACCACGACCGCGTTATCATCAAAGCGAATATACGAACCATCGCGGCGCCGATACGCGGCTTTTTGCCGCACCACGACCGCCCGCACCACATCTTTCTTCTTCACCTGTTTGCGCGGCTCGGCGGTTTGCACGGAGGCAACTACTACATCGCCCAAGCGCGCGTAGCGGCGGCGCGTGGACCCTAAAATCTTAAAAATGCGCACTATCTTAGCGCCAGAATTATCAGCAACAGTTGTAAGCGTCTGAGGTTGTAGCATACGCTATGGCATTAGGCTTCCGCATCCTCCCCCGCGCCCCTTGCGGATGCTTCTCTCGCGCCTTGGGCGGCTTCGCGGGCGTGAGGAGCAATCTTCTCCTCTTCGGCAACCAGCAACGCGTCTTTCACATTCTCCTCCCGCGGCAGGGCAACAATTTCCACAAGGCGAAACCGCTTTAGGCGGGAATAAGGGCGTGAGGCTTCAATGACAACTTGCGCTCCTTCCGGCGCTGTGTTGCCGGGATCGTGGGCGTGGAATTTTTTGCTGCGGCGCACGAACTTGCGGTACTTCGGGTGTGGTACATAGGTTTCTACCGACACGACAATTGTGTCACGCGATTTTGCCGACACCACCACGCCGCGAAAGCGCTGGGGGCGGCTTGTGCGAACGGGAGATGCTGAGGACGACGCGGCCATACGAAAACTACATTAGGAAACTGACGACGCTTTTTCTTTGGGCGTGAGCGCCCGTCGGCGCATTTCCGTGAGCGTACGGGCGATATCTCTGCGGGTCTTGCGGGCAGTCGCGGCGTTTTTGGTTGGACTGCCGGTAAGACCAAAGCGCAGTTTGCGCAGTTCTTGGCGCAAGTCCGCAAGGCGCTTCAACAAATCGGCGTCAGAAAGTTCTTTGATGGATGGTTGAGCCATACGAGCTATCGTACCCTATCGGAAAGCCTCGCTTTTTTCAAGCCCTATGCCTCGTTGCGCGCCACAAACCGCCCCTTGAGAGGAAGCTTGGCGAGCGCTTTATGCATCGCCTCGCGGGCTGCTCCTTCCGCCACGCCCTCAACCTCAAACAAAATGCGCCCGGGCCACACCTGCACCTCAAACCCTTGCGGATCACCCTTACCTTTGCCCATTCCGACCTCGTCGGGCTTTTTCGTCCACGGACGATCGGGGAAAACGCGAATCCAAACGCGCCCCCCTTTGCCGAGCGACCGAACAATGACTCGCCGCGCCGCTTCAATTTGGTTGGAGCGCAAACGCGCTGACGTGGTTGCCTTCACACCGTACTGCCCATACGCAAGCGTAACACCGCGACTCTCTTTCACCACCCGCTTGGGATTAGAGCGATCGCGCTGCCATTTGCGGTGTTTGACTTTCTTGGGATACAACATACGCTTGCGAATCTACACAAATACTCCTCTTTTTCTCACCCGGATCTTATGCAAGGGCGGTGCCGTCGGAGCGGGAGGCAACTTCCCGTTCCTGCGCTTTCGCTCTGTCAGAGTCAAAAACCTCCCCTCGATAAATCCACACCTTAATTCCCGTGAGCCCGATATACGGAAGATAGGCTTCCGCGTGCGCGTAATCCACATCGGCGCGCAAGGTTGTGAGCGGAACGCGGCCTTTGCGGATTTCTTCCTTACGCTTCATTTCCGACCCGCCGACGCGCCCTTTCAAGATAATACGCACGCCTTCCACCTCGCGGCTTGCCATTACTTTGTCGGCCATTTGTTTGAGCACGCGCCGAAACGCGATGCGTTTTTCCAACTGCTCCGCGATCATTTGCGCAACAACTGCGGCGTTTGTTTCCGGAGAGCGAATTTCTTCCACATCCAAGCGCACCGGCGGCATATCGTCAGCCTTGAGCTTACGGAGGAGTTTCGCAAGCTCGGCGCGCAGGGCGTTGATGTTTTCTCCGCCACGCCCAATCATCACACCGGGGCGCGCCGTGCGTACCACAATGCGGTAGTGCGCCGGAGTCACCTCAGTGTCTATCTCGCCAATCAAGGCGCCCTTGAGGCGCTTATGGAGAAATTCCCGCACCTTCGTGTCTACAACAAGATACTTGGCGTACTGCCGCTTATCGCGCACAAACCACCGCGCGCGCCAATCGCGCAAAATGCCGAGACGGTGGGCGTAGGGGTGAACAACATGGGTCATACGCGGGGCACTACATTACGACACTTCTTCTGTTTTTTCCAGCTTCTTCGCCTTCTTCGCGGCGCGCTTGCGAGTGGCCGACGGCTTTTTTGACGGCTGTGCGCTTTTCTCCGTCACCCCTTTCTCTGTCGGGGGGGTTGTCTGCGGGGATTGCGCGGAAGCTCCTTTTTTCGCGCGTTTTTCCTCGGAAGGATACGGCGCAAGCGTAAGCGTGATGTGGCTACGCTCTCGGCGAATGGGCGCGGCCATACCCCGCGCGCGAGGTATAAACCGCCGATACACCAACCCTTTATCAACGACAACTGACACGACGCGGAACGAGCCAGCCTCTCCCCGGCTAGCTCCCGCGTTGGCAAGGGCGCTTTCCAAGAGCTTGCGCAGGGCGCGCGACGCCTTGCGGGGCGTATGCTCAAGCATGAGAAGCGCTTCATCCGCGCGCTTGCCGCGCAAGAGGTTTGCCACGAGACGCACCTTGCGGACAGCTTGGTCGTAGTTGCGCAACACTGCTTTCATACGCAAACCATTCCCTCTTACTTACCGCTTGCGGCTTTCGCGGCTTTCGCGGCTTCTATTTCCGCTTGCCGCTTGCGTTGCTCAAGCTCTTTTTGCATCTTGCCGCCATGGCGCACAAACTTGGTTGTGGGCGCGAACTCCCCCAAGCGATGCCCCACCATTTCTTCTGTCGGCACTACTTCAATGAATGATTTACCGTTGTGCACGAGAAAGGTGTAGCCGACCATTTCAGGCGTAATGGTTGCCGCGCGCTTCCACACTTTAATCTTTCCCGCTTCCTTGGGGCCCTTGCCGGCAATTTTCTTCAGTAGGCGATCGTAAATATACGGACCTTTCTTGCTTGAGCGTGCCATAATCAAAAGGTGAATTCATCACAAAAAATGCCCTGCCGGGCGTGTGTGCATAGTAGGGGAAAGAAGCGGAAATGTCAAATATTCACGCCTGTTTTTCCCTACTGCTTGCGGCGAGGGCCAACCTTGCGCCGCGCGACAATCAAATTGCGCGAATACTTCTTGGGCTTGCGCGTCTTTTGGCCTTTGCCGGCTGGCTTGCCCCACTTGGTGCGCTGGCGCCTGTGACCGCGCGCGGCCCTGCCTTCACCACCACCGTGCGGATGATCAACCGGGTTCATCGCGGCACCACGCACCTTTGGCCGCCTGCCAAGCCACCGGGATCTCCCCGCCTTGCCGATGGTGACAAGGCCGTGCGAGGGGTGCGACACCGCGCCCACAGAAGCCCACGCACGCGAAGAAATCTTGCGCACCTCGCTTGACGGCATCTTGAGAAAGGTATACCCCGCATCGTGGCCGATGACTTCGGCGGCAACCCCCGCTGAGCGCACCAACTTCGCACCTCCTTCGGGGGTGGTCTCCACATTGTACACAAGCGATCCAACAGGGAACTTAGCAAGCGGCAGGCGGTTGGCGGGTGTAAGAGGCGCGTCTTCGCTCATGAGGATTTCTTGACCCTTTTCAATGCCCTGCGGAGCAAGGACGTAACGGCGCTCCCCGTCACGGTAGCACACAAGCGCTACGTAGCCGGAGCGGTTTGGGTCGCGCTCCAGGCGCTCAACGCGCGCGGGCACACCTTTTTTATCAAGAAAATAGAAATCAATGTCCCGCAGTTTGCGCTTATGCCCTCCCCCGCGAAAACGGGTGGTTATTCTCCCTCTGGCGTTGCGCGCGCCCGTGCGCCGTTTGCCGCGCGTCAGCGACTTCATCGGCTTGGCCCAAACGTCTTCCGGAACGGCCACGCGCGTCATATGGCGGCGCGAAGGGGTAACGGGTCGATAGGATCTCACGGCTGTTCTGCTCATACGCTTCTCAATTACACAAGGGTGATGCTGTCGCCCTTCTTGAGGTGCACCAACGCTTTCTTATAGCCGCGCACGCGGCGCACGCCTCGGCCGCGACGCAAGGTTTTTTCTTGCCGGGGAGCGCGGCGAACAATGGTTACCTTGCGCGGCACAACGCCAAACACTTTTGTGACCGCTTGCGCGATTTGAGCTTTTGTCGCATCCACCGCAACTTCAAACACATACACCTTTCCTTCCGCGAGGCGTGTTGCCTTTTCCGTGATCCACGGACGCAACAGCACGGAATGCTCGCGGGCGGTTTCCTTGCGGAGCCTGCCCCAAGCAGCAACAGCAACCGCCTGCTTTTCAGCCGGAAGGGCTTTCTGCTCACTTGGTGCCTGACCGGTTTGCGCCTTGCTGGCTATAGTGGTTCGGCGAGAAAAGAGAGGGCTCATACGCAATACGCAAAATACAGAACACTACGAAGCGGAAGCGGACGCGACCACAGCCGAAGAGCTCCGCCCGCGAGGCGCCAGAGCCGCCGCAACCCGCTGAGCAAGCGCTTCCACAGCCTGCCGCGCGTCAATAAACACCACAAACTGCTTCGTGAGCACATCGCGCGCGCTCAACTCCCGCGCGGTCACGACTTTCACGCAAGGAATATTAGCGAATCCGCGACGCACCGCTTCGTCATCGCGCGGAGTGACTATGACAGCGGCGTTGCGCGGCTTCTTGGCAAGTAGCGCAAACGCCTCGAGAGAAGCCAGCGCCGCAAGAAGCGCTTTTGCTTCTTTCGTCTTCGCGGAGAACGATTCAGGCGCCGTGAGAAACACCACCTCGCCGTCGATGAGTTTGCGCGAGAGGGCGGAGGTCAAGGCTCGCGTGCGCATTTTGCGCGGGAGCACGATGGAAAAAACGCGGGAGTTGCGCGGACCGTGCGCCTTACCCCCGCCGCGCCAAATGGGAGAGCGGATTGAGCCGTGCCGAGCTCTGCCAGTTCCCTTCTGTCGCCACGGCTTTCGCCCACCGCCACGAACTTCGGAGCGGTCTTTCGTATGCGCAACAGGAGCGCGCGTGTTGGCAAACATTCCCACGATCACCTGATGCACCAATGTTGGGCGCCATTTATCGGCAAACACCTCTGGGGGAAGCGTAATAGTCCCCTTGGGTTCGGCTGTCCAATTGTAGAGCATTGCTTCCATACGCGTGTTACTCAGCAATCAAGGCTTCAACGCGCACCAGAGACCCGCGCGTGCCAGGCACCGATCCTTTCACATACGCCACGGCGCCAGAAGGGTCATACCGCAGTACCTGCACATTGCGGACGCTCACGCGATCTCCTCCCATCCTGCCGGCCATTCTCATCCCTTTTGGTACCCGCGCGCGAAGACCGCCACCGATGGAACCGGGAGCGCGCAAGTTGTGCGCTTGGCCATGGCTTTTTGGTCCACCCTTGAAACCCCAGCGCTTCACCACGCCTTGAAACCCCTTTCCTTTGCTTGTCCCCACCACCGTTACCTCCGCTCCTTCCGGAACCAAGTCCGCCGCAGTAAGTTCCTGCCCAACGGAAAACTGCGCAAGCGCTTCCGCCGCAACGCGAAACTCAACAAGCCAGCGGAACGCCTTGCCTTTGGTGTGTCCCAAGACACTTCGGGAAAGGCGTTGAGGCTTTTGCTCGCCAAAACCAACCTGCACGGCGGCATAGCCGTCTCGCTCGGGGGTGCGCAAGGCAACAACCGTCATAGGAGCAACGGCCAAGGCGGTAACAGGAACTGCACGCCCGTCATCCGTGAATAGTTGGGTCATTCCCGCTTTTGTGGCAAGAAAAAAGCTCATACGCATCGCCACCCTACCTTGCGCAGCACCTTGCGTCAAGGATAGACCTCCTCACTCCTACGCTCCCATCATGCTGACATCAATGTGCACCCCCGTCGGCAGTGTGAGGCCCGTGAGCGCCTCAACCGCTTTTTGCTGAGGATTCACAATTTCAATGAGTCGCCGATGGATGCGCATTTCAAATTGCTCGCGCGCGTCTTTGTGAATAAAGGGCGCGCGATTGACCGTGTAGCGTTTGATGGTTGTCGGCAAAGGAACAGGACCGACGACCTGCGCGTCGTGCCGAACGGCTGTGTCGAGAATTTGCTTGACAGAGATGTCAAGGAGCCGATGCTCGTACGCGTACACACGTATGCGCAGACGCGGTGCGCTCGCGTCGTTTTGTTTGACGCGTCGCGAACGGGAAGCTGAAGAAGCCGCGGCCGCCATACACAACTACGCAAGAGAGCGCCGTTACGCGATAATTTTCGTAATCACGCCCGCGCCAACCGTTTTTCCGCCTTCGCGAATCGCAAAGCGCTGGCCTTCTTCCAGCGCGACCGGCGCGACAAGTTTGACCTTGATAGACACGGTATCGCCCGGCATCACCATTTCCACACCTTCCGGGAGGGTTACTTCGCCCGTGACATCCGTCGTGCGCAGGTAAAACTGCGGTTTGTAGCCGGAGAAGAAGGGCGTGTGACGGCCGCCTTCTTCTTTTTTGAGGACATAGACCTCCGCTTCAAACTCCGTGTGCGGGGTAATAGAGCCGGGCGCTGCCAACACCTGCCCGCGCGAAACCTCCTCCTTCTTAACGCCCCGAAGGAGAATACCCGCGTTGTCGCCCGCGACGCCCTCCGAAAGCGGCTTGTTGAACATTTCTACGCCCGTCACCGTCACCTTGCGGGTTTCTTCAAATCCAACGATCTCAACTTCCTCGCCCGATTTGATCTTTCCGCGTTCAATGCGTCCTGTCACCACCGTCCCGCGCCCTTCAATGGAAAAGATGTCTTCAATGGGCATCAAGAACGGCTTATCCACCTCGCGCTCCGGCAGGGGAATGTATTCATCAAGCGTCTTGATGAGCTCCATAATCTTATCGCCCCACTCTCCTGTGGGATCTTCGAGGGCTTTCAAACCAGAACCGCGAATCACGGGAGCGTTTTTCCCGTCGTACTCGTATTTATCCAGAAGTTCTCGGACTTCTTCCTCAACAAGATCCAACATATCCGCGTCATCAACCATATCCACTTTGTTGAGGAACACAACAATCTTCGGCACCCCAACCTGCCGCGCCAAAAGCACGTGCTCGCGCGTCTGCGGCATCACGCCGTCGGTCGCCGCTACGACAAGGATCGCGCCGTCCATTTGCGCCGCACCCGTGATCATATTCTTGATGTAGTCGGCGTGGCCCGGAGCGTCAATGTGCGCGTAGTGGCGGTTAGGCGTCCAGTATTCGTTGTGCGAGAGCGCGATGGTAATGCCGCGCGCCCTTTCTTCTGGCGCCTTATCGATTTCATCTACCCCTCGGGGAGTCGCGCCGTAACCCTCATTACGCTTGGCAAGCGTGTTAAGGATGGCGGCTGTAAGGGTGGTTTTGCCATGGTCCACGTGGCCAATAGTGCCGACATTGACGTGAGGCTTGGAACGATCAAATTCTGCCATAAAAATAAGGTTATTACTGCTTATGTTTTGATAATGGATAACGCGTAAAAATGTGCCCGGGTGGTGCGTGGCAGGCAGTGCCGCGCCTTGACTTGGGTGGCTTTCTCGAAAGGGCGCGATCCTTCCAATGCCTCACGACAAAGCCACACAAGCGCACGAAACCCGACACGCACGAGGCATTTGTAGGGTAGCGTGTTTTTTCGCAAGCGTCAAGCGCCCGCCCCGCCTGTGACAGGCGGGGCGGGCGCTTGAATCCTTCGCGACACTCCGCGTAGAGCGTTTTGGTTACACAAGAGCAACCAGCTGCCCCATCACAATAGAGGTGCTCGCGAAAAGGCCGGTGACGAACAGGACAAACTGCTCGTCATTGAGCTCAGCAAGAGCTTCTTGCATACACTACACTGCCCAAAAGGCAAGAGGGCCGACCCTACCCCCTTGGCACAATACAGTAGCCCCTTGTGCTCGGGGGTGTCGCCAGCGTGCCGCATGCGGCTCGCACAAATACAATATCACTCTGGTGTCCACTCGCTATCCACACACCACCAAAGTGCCGCAATCCCTTACGGCGAAGGAGTTTGCCACAGCCACGGCACGCTGCAAGATAACATAATCCCAACGCCAAAATTTCCACCTCCACCTCGTGTTCCGTCTTCCCTAAGAGGTTTGAAACACTCTAAGTATGCCCAACTGATTTGTTTATCTTCCAAATAGGAAAAGATGCGCGAGATGTTGGCATTCGTTTCGTAGGGTTCATCATCGCAAAATTGCGAAAATTCAGTTACAAACACTGGGTACCCCTCATTGCGCAGTCTCTCGACCCAAGACCACACCTGCGTTGTGGGCTGCCCCCACACATGTCCGGGGTAGGCATGTATCCCCACCGAGGCGTTGGTGTAATCGATGGTGTTTTGCCCCGCTGCTACCTTACTGAACAGATCCTGCCAGCACGACATTGGGTATTTTGAATCCTCAGGCCCACTTACTTGCGGTTGCGTACCAGTTACCCACGCATAGAGGAACTTACCATGATCAGCAAGACTGTACATTGGCGTCCAGAGAATAATGTGAGTTTGGGGTGCTAGCGACCGCACAAGCTGATATAGGCGCACCATATAGCCGGAATACTCTCGCACCATATCCCGTTGCCATTGCGTTGAACAAGACCAACCAGGGTACCCAACCGGCTCGTTGTGAAGCTCATAAATCACATGGGTTTCATCTTTATAACGCGGGGCAATAGTACGCCAGAAGAAACGATCCACTTCCTCGTTGTACTGACCGCAACAACTGGTGAAATTAGTAATGATGACATACATCCCCATTTCTTTCGCCTTAGCGACTGCGTAATCTAGCTCTTGTACAATTTGGGTAATCTGCGATTCGGAAAGGAGATTACTCATGCTGTCTTGACCACCTTGATTGGTGTTGAAAGAGGTGAAACGAACATCCAAACGCACGGTATTGAAACCAAACTCGTCGCGCATTCGCCTCCACCACTCAGTTGGTCGTTTGCGCGCCGCGTGTACCGCGCGCAGAATTGTACCCCGATCCGTCAGTACCGTTCCATGCCCTACTCGCACGCGCCCGCGCGAACCTTCGGGATATACCACCCCTGTTGTCTGTTGTGGACGACAACTACCAATGACAGGAACATCATCACCAATGCTTGCGGGGACTTCCCCTTGCGGCACATTAAGGGGAGGACGATCGGTGGTGCCTCTCCCCGTATCGGTCGGACCAGTATTGGCTGGTTGCGTTGTGCCCGTATCGGAACCTATCGCACTCACTATCCCCACTGTAAACTGTATTTCGTCAATTTCCGCCTCAATCGGATCCAGATCCGCGTTGTTCTTTGCGGCGTCAAGGCGAGCTTCCAGATCATCCAGTCGCGCCATGTACGGAGCCGCAGCAGGGTTTGCCCGCAGCTCCGCAATCTCACCCCTGAGGCGCTCCTTGCGCTTGTCTACTCCCTTTAAATTGCGCGCTGCTTCAATATCCGCCATCGAATGGGTGCGCAAGGAGTAGAACTCGTCCACAATGCGCCGTATTTCATCAGATGTGGTTGCCGCTTGGATGCGGTCGCGCAAGTCAGACAGCTGACTGAGATTCGTCGCGCTATCCGCGCACATTCCAGCGGGAGACCCCACGACCGCGCTCACGGGAGGCAGCTCAAGAGCAAAGCGCCACCACGCAACTAGGGCGCCCAGGGCAAGCATGCCCAACGCCAAAACGAGGCGTGTCCGCGCGCTTTTTGTAGCATGCCACGCATCTACACGAGGCATACGCGTATGGTAGCACGCGCTCGCACGTGCACAACACACAGCGGGTAGCTAGTTGCAAAACTACTTCGCAGCGACCCTTACCTCGCCAGAGCGCTTGCGGGTAATTTCTTCGGCGATGTGCGGAGGCACCGGCTCAAAGGCATCAAAGTCCATTGCCCAATTGCCGCGACCCTCCGTGAGAGAGCGGAGCTCTGTGGTAAAGCCAAAGAGTTCAGCAAGCGGCACCCGCGCGCGCACCACCTGCACCAACCCGCGCGGCTCCATTCCTTCAATTTGCCCCCGCTTGGACGACAGGAGCCCGGTAACATCGCCCATAAACTGCTCCGGGACAGTCACCTCCACGCGCATAATAGGCTCAAGCAACACCGGGTTGGCCCGCTTGGCGGCGTCTTGAAACGCTATTGACGCGGCAATCTTAAACGCCACTTCCGAAGAGTCTACTTCGTGGAACGAACCATCAAACAGATCCACCGACACATCCACCATCTTGTAGCCCCCTATCACCCCGCGGTCCATCGCCTCTCGGATCCCCTTCTCCACGGCAGGAATAAACTCTTGCGGTATGACGCCGCCTTTGATGTTGTTGATGAATTCAAAGTGGTCTTCACGTTTGACATTCTTCGGTAACTTCTCGGTTTCTTCCGTTGCCACAAGCTCAAGAGGCTTAATGCGGATTTTCACATGGCCGTATTGGCCGCGACCTCCGGTTTGCTTGATGTACTTTCCTTCTGCTTCCGCTGAGGTGGTAATGGTTTCGCGGTAGGTGACCTGCGGCGCGCCAACTTTCACCTCAACATTAAACTCCCGCTTCAGACGGTCCACGATGATTTCAAGGTGTAGTTCACCCATTCCTGAAATGATGGTCTCGCCGGTTTCTTCGTCGGTAGAAACACGAAAGGTGGGGTCCTCATCCATCAAGCGGCGTAGAGCGATAGACATCTTTTCCTGGTCTGCCTTCGTCTTGGGCTCAACCTTGAGAGAAATAACTGGCTCCGGGAAGGTAATAGATTCCAAAATAATGGGATGCGCTTCGTCGCACAAGGTGTCGGAGGTTTTCGTGTCTTTGAGACCCACAGCCGCGGCAATTTCCCCCGCGTAGGTTTCTTCCACTTCAATACGCTTGTCAGCCATAAGGCGCACAACGCGGGAAATGCGCTCCTTTTGACCGGTGCGCGTGTTGAGTACATACGAGCCCGATTTGACGGTTCCGGAGTATACGCGGAAAAAGGTGAGCGACCCGACAAACGGATCCGACTGCACCTTGAACGCCAGTGCCGCAAACGGCGCGTCATCGGACGCAGGCCGCGTTTCTTCCTCCCCCGTTTTCGGATGTATACCTCGCACCGCAGGAACATCAAGCGGGGAAGGCAAATAGTCCACCACCGCGTCCAGCACGAGTTGTACTCCTTTGTTTTTGAGCGCGGAACCGCACAACACGGGGAAAATGCGATTCTCAATCACCCCCTTGCGCAGGGCCGCCTTGAGATCTTCAACAGATATTTCTTCCCCGTTGAGGTAGCGCTCGGTGAGCGCGTCGTCAAGTTCAGCAATTTTTTCTACCAGCTCCGCGCGGCGGCGCTCCACTTCCTCTTGGAGCTCTTCCGGCACCGGATGCGGCACCACCTTCTCGCCGCGCTCACCCTCAAAGGTGTAAGCGGTGCGGGAAAGAAGGTCAACGACCCCTTGATACGCGTCCTCCTCACCCCACGGAATCTGCAGGCGAACGGCGTTTGGCGTCAGGCGCTTTAAGATGCTTTCAAACGAACGCTCAAAACTGGCGCCCGTGCGGTCGAGCTTGTTGATGAAGCAAATGCGCGGGACCTTGCCCTCCTCCGCGTAGCGCCAATTGGTTTCCGACTGCGGCTCCACGCCAGCCACGCCGTCAAATACAACAATCGCGCCGTCCAACACGCGCATTGACCGCTTGACTTCCGCAGTAAAGTCAATGTGCCCCGGCGTGTCGATGATGTTGAAAGAGTAGCGCTGGCTTTTGTCTTTATCGGAAACATCTGTTTTCGTCCAAGTACAAAACACGGCCGCCGAAGTAATGGTGATACCGCGCTCGCGCTCCTGCTCCATCCAATCGGTTACCGTCGCACCTTCGTGCACCTCGCCAATTTTGTGACTCACCCCCGTGTAAAAGAGGATGCGCTCCGTGGTTGTAGTTTTCCCCGCGTCAATGTGGGCAATGATGCCAAAATTGCGAACGCGCTCTAAAGGATACTCTCGTGCCATACTAAAAGTAACGAAAAGCCCGGAAAATAATAAAAAATATTTACCACGCCAGATGGGCAAAGGCGCGGTTGGCTTCCGCCATTTTGTGCATATCTTCTTTGCGCTTTACAGCTGCGCCTTCTCCGTCGGCGGCGGCCATAATTTCGCGAGCAAGGGACAGCGCGGTTGGCTTGTTGCCCCTTCCCGCGCGGGCGGCTTCGCGAATCCAACGCAAGGCAAGCGCTTGCGCGCGCTCGGGACGCACCTCGCGCGGGACTTGATAATTCGCGCCCCCCACCCGCCGCGAACGCACCTCCACGGCAGGCATACAATTTTTGACGGCCTGCTCAAAGGTTGCCAAAGGGTCCCGCCCCTCCTTTTGAATTTCTTCAAACGCTGTGTACACAATATTGGCGGCCGTCGCCTTCTTGCCGTCCCACATTATGTAGTTAATAAACTTGCTCACGAGCGAAGAGCCGTAGCGTATGTCCGCTGGAGGAAGAGGTCGTTTGGGAGTAGGACGACGCATATAATCTCGCGTTCAAGTGAATATTACTGCTTCGGGCGTTTCGCCCCGTAGCGGGAGCGGCCTTGGCGGCGCTTTTCTACGCCGGCGCAGTCGTATTTGCCGCGCACAATCGTGTAGCGTACCCCAATATCCTTCACACGGCCGCCGCGCACCAACACAACAGAGTGCTCCTGCAGGTTATGCCCCTCCCCCGGGATATAGGCGGTAATTTCTTCTCCGTTGGAAAGGCGCACACGCGCGATCTTGCGGATTGCCGAGTTTGGCTTGCGCGGGGTGGTCGTGGTTACCTTCACGCACACTCCTCGCTTAAAGGGGGAAGGATAGTAGGCGGGGCGGTTTTTTAGCGCATTAAAACCAAACGCCAAATCTGGCGCCTTACTCTTGCGGACGCGCGGCTTGCGGCCTTTGCGGACAAGTTGGTTGATGGTTGGCATAGCGTAACACACAACACCGCGCGGTATCGCGCGTGCGCCGCTACCTTATCACTCTTGCGAACGCATTGCAAGGGGGAACGGGCGGCACGGTTGGCTAGCGTTCGCGCGGCACTCCCGACGCGCGAGCGCTAGCCAACCAGAAACGAAACAATCCACCGCACGCCACGCGCGATCACTTCGCCCCCAAGCGCAATAATGGCAAACAAAAGGAGCGCGAGCCCAAAAAACCCCCACGAAGCAATGTTTGCTTCAAGGCGGGCATACCATAGCCGGGCGCGCAACGGCAGAAAATAGGAAAGTATTTTTGATCCATCAAGCGGCGGAATGGGAATGAGGTTGAAAAGCGCAAGCACCACATTAATAATCACGGCCTGAAGCGCAAACGGCACAATTCCCTCAGGGAGCGCGCCGGCGTGCGCCAAGCGCACCACGGCGGCAAACGCAACAGCCAAGAGGAGGTTGGTGCCCGGGCCGGCAAACGCGATAAACGCCTCCCCCCACCCTTGGCGCACATTGGCGGGATTATACGGAACCGGCCGCGCCCACCCAAACAAAAAAGGGGAGTTGGTGACTAAAAGCACCGCTGGCAGGAGAACAGAACCGATGGGATCGATGTGGGGAATGGGGTTGATAGTGAGGCGTCCCGCGTAGGCGGGCGTTGGGTCGCCAAGCGAGTACGCCGCGTAGCCGTGCGCCATCTCATGTAAGACCACTGACGCGATGAGAACGAGGATAAAAAACAGCCCCTCAACACCAATCATAGCCAGACTATACCACACAACAGCAAAAGCGCTAATAATGATAAAAAGCACTCGCACGCAACAAAAAAGCCCCGCGCCAAAGGAGGCCCGAAAAGGCGTTGCAAAACGCACGACGGTGTGGTTTACTGCCGTTGCTATGGCAAAGAAATGTGTCGTGACGGGGAAGGTATCGCAAGTTGGCGGCGGCTACTCCAACCGCGTGCGCGCCACGCAGTTTAACCCGACGGGAAAAACGCGGCGCAAAGCCAACATTCACCGCGTGCGCGTTTTCGTACCCGAGTTGGAGCGCTTTGTGGTTGCAAATCTGTCCGCCAAAGCTTTGCGCACCATCGCAAAGCGCGGCGCGTTTGCCGTTTTGAAAGAAGCGGGCGTCATCAAACCAGCCGCAAGCCGGCTGGCAAAACGTATCTCAAACGCACAAGCGTAAGGGGTTGAACAAATTAAATAAAAAAGCAAGAAGGCGCAAACCGCCCTTCTTTCTTTTTTGTTTGCTCCTCATCAAATTACTGCCCAATACCACTACGAGCACACCGTGGCAGGAGGAAGGGGGCACCGTAAGAAACCAGCTCAATGTCGCCATCGCGGGAGGTGAGACACCACGGGATGGCAAAACGCTCAAGCATTGCGAGCACTTCCGGGTGCGGGTGACCAAACGGGTTATCTGCGCCCGCGGAAATAACCGCAAGACGCGGCGCGGCCGCGTTCAGCCACCATTCGTCCGTTGAAGTGCGCGATCCGTGGTGCCCCACGAGCACAATGTCGCTGGCAAGCCGCCTGCCGTAGAGCGCGGCAAGATAGTGCTCAACTTCCCGAGGCGCGTCGCCGGAAGCGAGAAACGACGCGCCACCGTACGACAGGCGCAATACAATGGAGGCGGTGTTGGTTGGCGTGGAAGAGGCTAGCGCGCGCTCAGGAAACAGCGCGGTAAGTTTAACGCCCTCAGGGCTTTCCCACACGCGCGGCTCGGTAATTTCTCGAACAACCACTCCTCGTTCGCGGGCAAGGGTGAGCACATCTTCATCCGTCACTTGTTCGCTCACGGCCGGGCTCACCCACAATTCATGAACCTTGTAGCGGCGCAAAACGGCAGAAAGCCCGCCAATGTGGTCTACATCAGGATGCGTGGCGACAACAAGCGCGATGTGCTGAACACGCGGCGCCGTTCTGCCAAGCGCCCGCAGAGTTGCTGTTTCCGATGGCCCGGCATCGATAAGGATCGTGGCGCCCAATGGCGTGCGCGCCACCACGAGCGACCCCTGCCCCACATCCGCCACCACAACGTGCAATGCGCCAGACGGGGCGCTGGTAAACCACAATACGGCGGCACTTGCGGCCGCGGCGCACAACGCCGCCGCGGCCGCAAGTGCCAGCCACAAGCGGCGCCGTACTGCCGGCGCTTCCTCAACACGCTTCGCGATCACAAGCACCCTTTCGCGAAAAGCACAATGCGGTCTGTATACCCAATAATGTAGTCACCTTGTTCGTCGAGTTGGTAGCTCGCCAACTCTTGTTGGCATCGCGCTTCTTTTTCGGCGCGCCGCCGTGCTTCGCACTCTTCACACACATCCCGGTTGAGGTACCAGAGCGCTCCACCGACCACAATCCCCACCGTGCCGAAGTACACGAGAATGTTCCGCCACATACGCTTATCTTACCACACTATGCTATACTAATTCCGCACAGCGGCGTTGCCGCAGATTACCCGACCGACTCATCTTACGACTCTCCCACTCGCGTATGCCAGCAAATTCCTACCAACCACGCGTATTCACCCTCCCTGCCATTCCCGGCATCTCATCAAAACAAATAGCAGAGCACCTCAAACTCTACGAAGGGTATGTCAAGCGCACCAACGCGCTTTACGAGGCGTTTGAACGATTAAGCGGCGACCCCGACCCTGTTGTGGTGCAAGACTTGCGGCGGCGCCTCGGCTTTGAATTCAACGGAATGCGCCTCCATGAGTTTTACTTCGGCGATTTGGAAGGCGGCCCCCAGCCTCTGCCGGAAGGTTGGCTCAAGGAAAGCCTCGCGCGAGAGTTCGGCGACACGCAAGGCTTGCGCGACGCTCTCAAGGTTGTGGTCGCGCGGGGATCCGGTTGGGCCATTGCCAATTACGATCCGCTCGTTCATCGGATTCATTTGAATTGGGTTGACGAGCATCACATTGGCCAGCTTGCCACGCTCCCTATTATTGCCGCCGTTGATATGTGGGAGCACGCGTATATGGTGGACTACACACCCGGAGAAAAAATGCGCTACTTCGACGCGTATTGGGCCGCGCTGAATTGGGAAACCATCGCGCGCAGAGCCGAATCGTGGCGTAAGGCGTAGCGCCACATCGCAAACCCAAGCCCCACGCCTCCGTAGATCAACACCGCACCCCCCAACGAAAGCGGAGGAAGAGCGAGGGTGCTCATCGGCAGAGCTGAAAAGAGTGTTCCCACCTTCACGATCCATAGGAGGATTACCTTGAGCGGCAAGGCAATAACCGCCGCAAGGATCGCGCTTGCCGCAGAAGCGGCAAGCGCTGCGGCACTCAGCGCCATCACCAAAGGCACGAACGGCACGACCAGTGCGTTTGCCGGCAAGGCGGCAACTGAAAGCGCGCCCGCAATGTGCCACAACAGTGGCGCGACGGCAAGCTGTGCCGCAAGCGTGGAACCGAGCACGAGCGCAAGGGGCTCAAAAGGCACAAGCGCGCGAAACCATACGGAAAATGGGTCTCCAAAAATCAAAACGCCCGCCGTTGCCGCAAGTGATAGGTGGAGCGAAATGTCATACGCTAGCGCAAGAGGGTTCACGAAGCCGACCAATACAGCAGACAAGATGAGCGCCGCAAGCGCGTCGGCGCGCCGCCCCACAATAAGGCCCAAGGCGGCAATACTGCCCATTACCCCCGCGCGCACCGCAGGGGCTTCCGCCCCAGCAAACACAACAACGCCGCTCACCGCCCCCACAATGACCAAAACGGCAAGTACGCGCGGCACATACCGCGCGGCAAGGAGCAAAACCCCGGCGACGATTGCAATATTGTATCCAGAAAGTACGACAAGATGAATGAGCCCAGACCGGGTGAAGGCTTCCTCTAACTCCTCCCCCAGCGCGTCGCGCCCGCCAAGAAGCATCCCGGAGGCGAGTGCGGCAAGTGGTTCTGGCAGAACGCTGCCGAGCCGATCCCGCAATGCCGCGTTCCAGCGCAACACGGTCGTCGTTTGCGCCGGCTCTTGCGCGACAATACTGCCAAACCGCACCACGCCAACAATGTGATGGGCGGCGTCGCGCCGCGAGAGATCCACCACGGCGCCCGTGCGTTCCGACACAAACGGGGTAGGAGGCTCAATAACGCCCCGCAAAACCACCCAATCCCCCGGACGAAAAGACGCCCACGCGTGGGTTATAAACCGAACATGCGCCTCGTTCGGCAGAGGCCGACCTTCCGCGCGCACAGACCCGATAACCACCTGTGTGGAGCGTGTCGTTTGCTCCGGCAAGGAGATAACAACGCCGGCAAGCTCAACTTCCTTGCCAAAGGGCACCGACGCAAGCATCTCACCATATCCCTCGCGCGCGGCGTAGCCGCGCGCGAGGGATATGGTGCAC
>RFKD01000046.1 GCA_003694545.1 Candidatus Parcubacteria bacterium
AAGCGTTTGTAAATTTCCACGGCCGCTTCGTCCACCGTGCGGGCCGCATCAAGCTCCATCGTCGCGCGTAGCGCCGCGCGAGCCCGTTCGTTGTCCGCCACAAGCGCAAACAGCGCTTCATTATGCTCCGCGCCCAACACCCGCAAAAGTTGTGTTATTGGCAAGCGTCGGTGGCGGTCGATCTTCACAAAGATCGCGAACGCGTCGTCTTTTATCCGCTCGGTTTCAATCTCCACCCATGCGCCGCGCAGGGGGATAATCTTTGCGCCAAATATTTTCTTGAGTTCCCGGCTATACTCCATCGTAAAAAACACGCCATACGAGCGCACTAATTGCGGCACAATGACGCGTTCAACCCCGTTGACGATAAAAGTCCCGTGATTGGTCATCAAAGGGAGATCGCCCAAAAACACTTCTTGCTCTTTCGTGGTGCCAAGCTGGCGGTTGGTGAGCTTAATGCGAGCGCGCAGAGGAGCCTGATAGGTCAGTTGGTTTTCCTTTGCGTAATACTCGTGGCACGAAGGCTTCCCTAACTCAATCTCGCTAAACTCCAAGCGGAATTTCCTGCCGCCGCCATAGTCTTCAATAACGCGAAACTCTTGAAAGAGGTTCTTCAGCCCCTCAGTGGTAAATTGTCGAAACGACGCCAGCTGCGCCTCCACCAAGTTGGGATGCTCTACAAGAGGCTTGCGGTATTTCCGGAAAGTCTTTTTGGGAAGCGCTGCAATGGAGCGGGTGAGGTGGGAAGAGGAATCGGTCGAAGACGCCATAATTAACAAAAAACTCATCTAAATGAACAATAACGAAACACCGACGATGGCCTTAACTTAATAATACGGCGGGAGTCATCATTGCGAAGGCTCGCAACAGTAACTCACAAGAGCAACACCTCCTCAAACGCGCAGGCTGCATCATTTGAAGTGTGCCGCTTTGAGAGCGCGCAACCGGGATAGGTGTTGCCGATAAAAAGCCCCGCCTTGCCGCCGCCTACCAAAACAAGCGCGCCCGCGCACGGGAGATTTGTTGCATCGCCGCCACTTGAGGTTTGGGTTGCGCCCGCAACTCACCCGAGCCAAACCCAAGGAGCATTCAGACTCTAGCACACACCCCATCGCGAGTCAACACATATCTAGGGCAACCTAGCGCCAGACCAAAAGAATTTTCATGGATAGGCGGGGTGCGTTGCGCACGGGTGCGCTCGTGTGGTAGGGTTGAAGCGTATGAGTTCCATCCTTCCTCTGCTCCCCTATGTACAGGTGCTCCTTGCGGCGCTTTTAATTGTGGCTATCTTGCTGCAACAGCGCGGCGCCAGTTTGGGAGGCGCGTTCGGAGGCGACAACTTCAGCGCAGCTTTCTACACCCGCCGCGGGCCAGAGTTGCTGCTGTTTCGCGCGTCTATTGTGCTTGCAATCGCGCTGGTGGGATCCGTGGCGTCGCAATTTGTTTTTGCCGGCATGTAACCGGATTCACCGCGCAATCACCCCCACACAAAAAAGACGCGCAGAGCGCGCAGTTCGGTTTCAGTGAAAGGTTAACGCCCGCCCAGAAGACAGAAGCCGCACCAACAGCGCTGCTTGGTTGAGAAGAGCATTCTGCTTCATTGCTATCCTAGCTGGCACACCACCTTCTCCGCACACCGACGCCATATTACCCACGATACGACATATTTGATATTTGAGGTATGACATCTCCATCCCCCCAACCAACGCAGAACACCCTTGTGCACTGTGCGTTGGATGTTTGGCGGCGGCTTGGTCCCACATCACGCGTTGTAGTGTTGACGGGAGCAGGCGTCGCAGTTGTCGGCCTGCTTTCTCTCCTGCTTTCTCTGAGCCGGTGGGCAAGCGTGGAAGTGCCCGCACCTGGGGGAAATGTACGCGAAGGGGTGGTGGGAAATCCTCGTTTTTTCAATCCGTTGCTTGCCACGCTGCCTGCTGAGCGTGACATTACACGCTTGGTGTTTGCGGGTCTGACGCGTCTTGATGCTTCGGGAGAATTTGTTCCTGATCTCGCCCAAGAGATCGCACGCCTTCCCGACGACCCAACGCAATACCGCGTGGTGCTTCGTGAAAACGCGCGTTTTCACGACGGCACGCCGCTCACGAGCGAAGATGTTGTATTTACATACCGGCTCGCGCAAGATCCGGCGTATGCCCCCACGCTTGCCGGCAGATACAGCGGGATTAAACTAACCGCTGAGAGTGAACGCACGATTATTTTTTCGTTCCCACAAGCCGCCGCGCATCAAGCGCTTGACTTGCTTCGACTCGGCATCTTGCCCCGCCATATTTGGGAAAACACGGCACCAGAGACTTTTGCCACCCACCCAGCCAACCTCAAACCCGTCGGCGCGGGCCCTTTTGTATTCACGGGCTTAACACGCGACGAAAGCGACAACATCGCGCAGGTTTCTTTGCGCTCGTGGCGCGACGCGCCGCGCCAACTTAAGATTAGTTCCCTTCAGTTTCTGTTCTTCCCAACGCACGACCTCCTCGAAGACGCTCTCGCAAACGGAGCGATCGACACGACCGCAAACCTGCCCCTCAGCACCTTCTTTTCGCTCCCTTCGCGTGTCCAACAAAGACACACCCTGTACCAACGGCCAACCAATCGTGTGTTCGCCTTGTTTTTTAACCAAAACCAAGAAGCTGCCTTAAAAGATGTCCGAGCGCGGCGCGCGCTTGATTTGCTGATCGACCGAAGACAGCTTATTGAAAATGTGCTCAAAAGCGAAGCCTGGGCAACACGCGGCCCCCTTCCCCCCACAGAGGCGTTCCAGCCCTCAACCGTCAACGCAGAACAACGAGCGCAAGCCGAAAGACTATTGCAAGAAGCAGGCTGGGGACAAGGGGAAGACGGAATGTGGCGCTTCGGGAAGGATACTTCTGAAGGGTTCGCAATCGTCATACGCACGGGAACCCAACAACCTCTGCCGCGCGTGGCAGAGTTTATCGCCAACCAGTGGAGCTCGGCGGGTATCCCCACCCGCGTGGAAACCTTCGACACAGGAGCTCTTGCCGCCGAAGTCTTGCGTCCGCGCTTGTATGAAGTCCTGTTGTTTGGTATGGTTATCAGTACGGAGGGTGACCTCTATCCGTTCTGGCACTCGTCGCAGAGAAACGATCCGGGGGTGAATGTGGCGCAATATGCAAACATCAAAGTTGACGGAGCGCTTGAAAAAGCGCGCAGTGCGACATCAACAAGGGAGCGGCAAGCCGCGCTCGACACGGTGGTAACCACCCTCTTGGAAGAAGTTCCTGCATCGTTTCTCTTCACTCCCCTGTTTACTTACTTCGCGCGAACAGATGTGCAAGGGATTATCCTTCCACCAGTCGTGAGTACTCCGGAAGATCGTTTTGTGCAGATCGACCAATGGTACCGCGAAACTGACACGCTTTGGAAACCCGTCGCGGCGCTTATGGGAATTACCAGGTAGCCTCCCCGCAATGGGATACGCCCAAAAACAAACTAGTTGGAAACAGCCATTACCAGAACACTACGCATAACCCACTTTTTTGCTTCCTCATTCCATTACATTCCACGCTATGGCTGATAGTAAATCAAATCCGAAAAAACACCCCGCTGTGAGAGTGTTGCGCGAAGAGTTCGCCTTGCCGGCTGAGCGCCAACCCGTCGTACGCCGACGGGGTGCACGCGTGCCTGCTGCGGCGGCGCGAACCGCGCTGCCGCGGGCTTCCCACAGACGCGCTGCCCGGGCACCAAAACAACGGACCACGCGGAAAGCAAGCGGTCGCCAGGTGGTCAGCCGCACGCCCCAACGCCCCAAAATCACGCTCCCTCCCCTTGCCCCGGGAGATGTCCGGATTATACCGCTTGGCGGCGTGGAGGAAATTGGGCGCAATATGACCGCCATTGAATACGGAGAAAATATTTATGCCATTGACTGCGGCTTTATGTTTAGCGAAGAGGAAACGCCCGGCATTGATTACATCCTCCCCAACACCCAGTACTTGGAAGAAAACGCCCACCGCGTGAAGGCGCTGTTTGTGACCCACGGCCACCTCGATCATATCGGCGGGATTCCCTACATCCTCCCCCGAATCGGCAATCCACCCATTTACACGCGGCGCCTGACCGGCGTGATGATCCAAAAACGCCAAACGGAGTTCCCCCATTTGTCGCCCCTCACCATCCATGAGGTGGAAACCAACGATCGTGTCACCATCGATGGGCATACGTTCCGATTCTTCGGCGTCACGCACACTATCCCTGACTCAATGGGGATTATTTTAGAAACCCCCCACGGCAACATCGTCGTCCCGGGCGATTATAAACTCGCGCACGACGGCGGAGTGCCCACGCCAGAAGAAGAAGCGTCGTACGCCTTTTTTGAACAAGAGCGCAATCTCTTCTTGATGCTTGATTCCACGAATGTGGAACAACCGGGCTTTTCCACCCCGGAGCATCTTGTGGAAGAAGGGTTTCGCCATATTATTGAAACCACCCCAGGCCGCCTCATTGTCGGCACCTTCGCCTCACAAATCACCCGCCTCATCACCATTATGCGTATCGCGCACGAGCATAAGAAAAAGGTGGTGATTGAAGGGCGCAGTATGAAAACTAACCTGGAGGTTGCCGAAGCGGCGGGCTTGTTTACACCCCCAAAGGGGCTCATCATCACCCCTCAAGAAATGGATCGTTATCCAAAAAACCGCATCGTCGTGCTTGCTACCGGCGCGCAGGGTGAGGAGTTTGCCGCGTTGATGCGGATGGCAAACAAAACGCATAAAACCCTGCGCATTGAGCCCGGAGACACGGTCGTACTTTCCGCTTCCATCATTCCCGGCAACGAGCGGTCGGTGGAAAAACTCAAAGACAACATCGCTAAAGCCGGCGCTCGCATCGTCCACTACCGCACGAGCGAGGTATATGTGCACTCAACTGGCCACGGCAACCGCGAAGAGCTTGCGTGGCTGCACCGCAAAGTAAAGCCAAAATTCTTTATGCCTATTCACGGCAATTACTACCGCCTCAAGCTCCACGCCGAGCTTGCCGAAGAAAGCGGTATTCCTCCCAACAACATCGTTGTGCCGGAAAATGGCGGCGTCATTGAAATCACCGAGGGCGGCAGTAAGATTGTGAAGCGCAAAGAAAAGGTACCGTCGTTCATTCGAATGGTAGACGGATTCGCAATCGGCGATGTGCAGGAAGTCGTCCTGCGCGACCGACAGACGCTCGCGAAGGAAGGAATGTTTGTCGTCGTTGCGCTCATTGAAGCCGACACGGGACGCGTGCGCCGATCCCCCGACATTATCTCGCGCGGATTTGTGTATTTACGGGAATCTCAAGATCTCTTGTCGCAAACGCGTCACATCGTGAAAGAGACTATTGAATCGGCGACGCGCGGCGTGCGCCCGATAGATTTTGAACCCATCAAAGCTAAGGTTGCCGATGCAGTAGAGCGACACCTCTTCCAGCAGACCGGCAAACAGCCTATCGTCATCCCCGTCTTGATCGCAGTATAATGTAAAACATCCTATGCCTTGCGCGGCTGAAACCCTGCGGGTGGCACAGCCACCGCGGCAGGCGACTGTCACACGCTTGGACGGCGTACCTCACGCAATTTTTTCTTTCCTTCCACCTTTTTAGTGTTTGTATATTGCCTCCAGCTACCTCGCTTCCCTCTTGGGAGAGGCGGCGGTTTCGTAGGTGGTGAGCGCGGGGGCGTTTGCGGGAGTCATCTTGCTTGCGGCGCGCTTCGCGCGCCGCGTCGGCGTGTTTTCAGAATACCTCGGATGGTGGCCGCGGCTTTTCTCCTTGCGAGGATAACCGGCGGAGCCGTTTCCGCCGCAAATGGCGTCAAGGCGACTTTCGCTATGCTGGCGGTAGTGATGATGCTGTTTGCAATTCACGCGGTTTCCCTGCGCGATACTCAACCTGAGTAATCCGTTGCAAGCCAGCCCCTCTACGGCGAAAGCGTCCACTTTCCTTTTTGTAGGTTAATAACGCCTTCAGCCTGCAGAGCGCTCAACGCGGACAAGAGCCGAAAAGTTGGATCTTCTGAGAGTCCCAAAACGCCCTCCTTGCGCAAAAGCGCGATAAGCTCGCGCCGCCCGAGCGCGCCGTGGCGCGCGAGCGCCCGAACCACACCCCCGCGTACTTGCCGCACAGAGCCCGCAAAGCGCGGCTGGCGCGGCTGGTTAGCACGCAGAGCGCCAATGCGCCAACCCTGCGCGCGCAGTTGCGCGCCGTGGTCCATCAGGTGCCAGTACCACTCGCGTGCTTCCCAGCACGCAGCTTGCGCCGCGCGCACGGCCCTGCGCAAAAGCGCGAGTAAGACGGCGTCAGAAGTGTCCTTCCCTCTGGGCAAGCTGGAGTAGGCGAACAGTACAATTTTTCCGTTTGCTTCCAACGCTTCGTCCCATTCGTTGAAGGCAAACACGCGGATTGCCCCGGCGGTGTACGGACCTATTCCCGGCAGGGCTTCAAGTTCGCGCCGTCCGCGCGGGAGTATGCCGTTGTTTCGCGCGGTGAGGCAGGCAAGCTGATGAAGCGCTATGGCGCGGCGGTTGTAGCCAAGCCCCACCCACGCTTTCAGTACTTCTTGGCGCGCCGCGCGCGCAAGGGCCTCCCACGAGGGCCACCGCTCCACCCAACGAAGGAAATACGGAGAAACGCGTTCCACTTGCGTTTGTTGGAGCATTATCTCCGAAACAACAATCGCATAGGAGTCCATCGCGCCGTTTTGCCGCAAAAAGCGCTTGCTGCGCCACGGGAGATCTCGCAAGGGTTGCGCGCGCAATGCGGCATCAAGCCTCTGAAAGAAAAGCCGCGCTGAAGGCGCGGATACGGCGTTGTGCGTCTTCCCACGCATACGCCGCCACTATAGCGCAACCCCCGCCCCGCGCGAAAGCGCGGGGCGGGGGTTGCTTCCGCAATACTTCCAGATCGGCTCTTACTTTAAGAGCATACCGTCTGAATAGCCGTTCCCAACGAGAGCTCTCGTTGCCCGGCTGCGCGCCGCGGCGCGCAGCCGGGCAAAAAGAACAACTTTTTGCAACTCTACCACAAATCTCCGCCACGCGCTGTTCCCAGCCCACGAATACACGCAAAAAGCCTTATCATTTCTCAAAAGAGCCCGTCACCCAATCGAACTCGTTTTGCCAGTTACGTCCAGAACAGCTCCACCCTGGACTTTCCGGTGCGGGCCAGGATCGGGTTTCCAAATCGGTAATACCCAAAACATAATACGCGCCGCCCGAGGAATCACAGCCGTAGCTGCCTGCTCCGTAGCGGTAATACCGGATTCCCGAACAATTCCCCGAAGCAAAAGGATCAATCGGCGCTCTCCCACCCGCAAAGTATGCATCTAGCCCTCTTCCATTGAGAAGCCGGTAATCTTTATTGCCAATATCCCACCCACCACAACCGTCGTAGTCGCTGACGGGATACTGCCCATAGTCAGCGTAGTAAAGCTCCAACGCTTTCATAATCTCGCGCGCGTTCGCAAGGCGCTGGGCATCCCTTGCCTTTGCCCGCGCGCTGTTTAAGGACGCAAAGACAATTGAAGAGAGAAGACCTATGATGGCTATAACCACCAGCAGTTCAATGAGGGTGAAAGCTTGGTAAGAACGAGCGCGCGACAGCGGGAGAAATATCCTACATTGCATACATTGCATGATGGATTGCTCTCAGAGTAGCATGAGAGCTTCTCATGTTTCATACCTCAGCCATCTTATATCTTACCCCTGCCACGCTGAAGCTAAAACCACCACCGCCGTTCAATGACCCCAGCAGGACGCAACAAAAAACTCCTTCCTTACAAGTAATACACCACATCCTTTCTCTCAACGACCACCTTCCATGCCTCGCGCTTCGCGTGCCGATAAAGAGCCAAGTTGGGGTTAAAACAAATCGGCTCTTCCACCATTTCCAAAAACGGAATGTCGCTTTCCGTGTCCCCCACACCAACGGAGCCAACGAGCGTGATCGGCTCCTTTTCCAGCGCGCGTTTGAGTATGTTTGCTTTGTTGGCAATGAGATGCAAATCAACCACTTCTCCCGTAAAACGATTCTCGGGTCCAAGGGCGTATATGCGCCCGTAGACCTTGTCAAAACCTATGCCTTTGCAAAATTTCTCCAAGATTGTCTTTGGGCTTTGCGATATTGCTAAGAGGTAGTACCCCTGCGCTTTCAAAGAGCGCAGTAAGTCGCGCGTGTAGGTATATAAGCGATACTGGTTGCGCTCCACAACACGCTCTGCGACGCGTGCGAAGTCCGCGTAATGCACGCCCTTAATGTGGCGCATGAAAGCCGCAATCATCATATTCAAATATGCGTCGTACGAACCACGCCGCTCTTGCCACGCGCGCTCTTCCGACGCATACGCGTCACGCGTTTCAGGGGGAAACAATCCTTCCCGAATAAGCGCTTCCACCAACTCTACAAACAATGACGAGCGAAACAGCGTCCCGTCTATGTCAAAAACCGCGACTGAACGGCGCGTGGAAGTTGTTGAGGTTAGGGAGTTGGCGGGTGACTGAGGGTGCATACAAAAAAAGCAAAGAAGGCTCATTCCACCCTACTCCCCGCAACGCGCTGGCGCAAGCCGCTCCTTATTTTATGAGTTCGTCAGCCGAAACGAGGCAAGCGGCCGGTAGGTCGTTCCCTCTCCACGGCCGCGCGAGACGCTCTCGAACAACACGATGCGGGAAAATATATGTTCCGTTCCGATAAGATCCTGGGCGCGCAGGGCAACCAGCCGTGAAGGCGGCACGGGTTTTCTTTCGCGAAAACGGGCAAGCGTGATGTGCGGCAAAGGAACGGCTCCCGCGCGGCTGTCTTCCGGCGCGACGATGGCGCCCACCGCCGCGTCCACACTTTGCGCGAGAAGGTCAAGCGCAGGAGTGGGGGTAAGTTGCACCCACACCATTGCGGCAGGTCTACCCGGCGGCGCGTAACCAAGCCGCTCCACAGAAAGCTCCAGCGGGGCAAAAGAACGCGCGACAGAGGCTAACCCCCGAGCGATATCTTCCACGCGCTCGGGCAGCGTCTTGCCGATAAAGAGTAAGGTCAGATGCCAATCCCGCACGAGCCCCCAGCGCAAATACGGTAGCCGCCCGTAGCGATCGCGTACCTGCGCAAGCGGCCGCAGAAGCGTCTGAGGGACCTCCAGCGCAACAAAAGTCCTCTTAAGCCTCGCTTGTTGTCCGTTCTGCCGAAATGTGGTCATAGGTGGTCGCGTCATATTCTACTTCAAAAGAAAGTTCACCCTTCCCCGCGTTTTCTTCGCGCTGGCTTGGGGGGTTGAATTTTGTGGAACTGCGCGGCTTCGCGCGCGCGGAAAAGCCGCGCCGCTGGGGGGTAGATGCGCACGAGAGGATCTTTTTGCGTGTTGTATGTGCGCGCGGGGGCAACGCGCCTGCCATACAGGATGGCACGATGGGCAAAAGCGCACCACGAGGCCCTCGGTAGAAGGGCTTCCAAATCTTTTTCTATTTTCTCCGGATTCCAATGATCCGTAAGTCCGAAACGCAAAGCAAATCGCTGCACATGCGTGTCAACCGGAATGCCTTCATTCTTATGGAAGGCGTTGCAAAGCACAACAAGCGCTGTCTTGCGCCCGACGCCCGGAAGCGTAGTGAGGGATTCCAAAGAATCGGGAACTTGCCCACCAAACCGCTCAACAACGGCTTGCGCCGTTTCTTTGATAGCCCGGGCTTTTTGCCGGAAAAATCCCAAAGAGCTAATAATCTTTTCTATTTCCTTCACGGGGGCTTTGGCGAAATCGCGCGGCGTTGACCATCGGGCAAACAGCGTTGGCGTCACTTCGTTGACCTTTTTGTCGGTAGCTTGCGCGGAGAGAATAACTGCAACCAAAAGCTCCCACGAGGAACGGAAGCGCAGTTCGGTGTACGCTTCTGATTTTGGAAACAGACGCGCCAGGG
>RFKD01000047.1 GCA_003694545.1 Candidatus Parcubacteria bacterium
AAAAGAGGTTCGCTTAAGAAGGGGAAAATCGGTATGGCGGTCTTAGGGGAAGGAGTAGTGTGGTCACAGAATGGAGGAAGATGAAAAACGGAAGGAGGCGGGCGGGTGGACACAATGCCGCTTTCCTTTTACTCGCGTTGGTAAGTCTCTGCGTCAAGGTGCCCACATACCTTCGACAAGTCGCGCGGCGTATGAAGATAGGCGAATTGCCTGCAAACAGCGCTTATACCTCATCATTATTGATGAGGTAAATAGAAATTTTTGGGTTTCCATCGTGTGGTTTAAGTAAGGAGTGGTGCGGCATAGGGCCCCTATTCTCGCTAGGGAGCCCGTGCTCTTTTGTTGTGTTTTTCCACCTTAGAAAAGGTCTTGAAGGAGCTTGGTAATTGCTTGCAGCTTTTCACCTCGTGTGCCTCAACGCGCTTAATAAAAGAACGTAAGCCAGCGGGAATGTGGCGGGGCGGGCATCGTTGCTTTGGAGGTGTGCTTTTCGTTTTTATAAAAAACCGCCAGCATGCTGTGGACAGGACGGCGGGTGGTATGAGTTATCCACAGGTTTCGCATCACAAAAGTACCCGAAATGATTGTATAATTTTTGGTGATTTCGGATATAACACCTATGGCAAGCCTCGCCCATTCCATCCCACAAACAAATCCCTCTGGTTCTTTCAGGGAGAATGCCGGAGACAGAGAGGGACGACTTGAAGAGGTGTGGGTGTCATCCCGAGAAGCGGCGCGCGTGCTTGGCAAGACGACGGATTACATTGCTCGCTTGTGCCGCGAAGGCGCGCTTGAATGTCGACAGGAAGGGAGAGCGTGGTGTGTGCAGGCGGCGTCAATGGTGCGGTTTTCTCAACGAGCGCGAGAGGTGAAAGAATCTATTCGACAGGCAAAGAGCGAACGCCTGAGACAATGGTGGGAGGCTCAGCAGTGGTGGAAGTCTTCTGCCGGGCTTCTTTCAATGGCGCAGATTACTCGTATGATAGGTGTCACACTTTTACTTGGAGGCATTGGGCTCACGGGGGCTGCTTTCTTTGGCTATGAATGGGCCGGCAGAACATTGAGTGTTAGCGAGAACGCAACGGTGGGAATCTTGAGGGAAACAAAGGATCATCTTAACACTACTGCAAGCTGGTTGTGGTCGGTCTTTCCGAAGTGGGGGTTTTTGTCTAGTGGGCAGGGAGGCATGTCTGTCGCTTCTCCTGTCTCTTCAATTCCCGGTGTCGTGATTGCGCCTTTTAACGCGGGAGAGAAGGATGCAACCCGTCGCATCACCGCGCTCTTTAGCGAGCCCGTTGGTGTCGAGCCACAGGATGACCGATCGGGAGTGGTTCGCTCTTGGCTGGCTCCGGAAGAACCCTTTTTGTATGTAATGGTTCCGGTGCATAGTGAGCCTCAAACTAGTGTCTCTCACGAGAATACGCCATAAGAGACTTCTCCTAAAAGACTGAAAGCATATGTTCTACAACTTTCGAATGATCGCAATTCATCCATTACAAGTCTCTTTTGCGCATTATAAGGACGCGTATTAAGTAACCTATGAACCACATTATGAACCACATTATGAATTCACCAGCTATATCCCGTATGAGGCACGCTTCTGCCGATTTTCGACGGCGAGTCTCTTACGCCGTCGCGCGCTCGCTTGCCGCAACGCTTATTGTCTTGCTCGCGTTTGTTTGGCTTGAGCCACAATCGCTCCGGGCGGTTACCGCCACAGATTCATTTTTGGTGACGCAGACCATCAGCACGGAAATTGCGTTTTCCACTACCGCGGCTGATGTGACGATGGACAACGCTATTGGTTCTATCACGGGCGGCAACTCAAGTGGTAGTACCTACTTTATTGTCAAAAGCAATAACGCAAGCGGTTTTACACTTACCGCGAAGGCATCAACGCAGCCTGCGATGCAACGCATCGGCGGTGGTTACAGCATTCCCGACTACGCAACTTCCACATCGCCAACCGATTACAATTTTGCCAACGCAGCAACAGGCAACGCACACTTCGGATTTTCCTACGCAGCTTCGTCGTCGGCTGGTGTGCATCCCGATTTTCTTAATGACGGCGCTTCCTCTTGCGCAAGCGGATCCACCAGCACGGTGGGGAAGTGTTGGAGAGGATTCCAAGGCACGACTCCTATTACCCTTTTCTCTAGCTCCGCGCCTACTCCCAACTCTGGTGCAACTTCTACGATGTCGTTCAAGGTAAGTGTTGGAGCGAGTAACCCGCAACTTGCCGCCGGAACCTACCAAGCAACCATCACGCTGACCGCGACAACAAATTAATCCTCAGGGTATGACACGAGCTCCATATCCTCAATGTAAGATCCCGGATGGGGTGCTAGCTAGGGTGCACAAAAAGGGTACGTTTTGGTGGCTTGCGATTGCAAGTTGGATCGGAATTTTTCTTGCATGGGTAAGCTTTTCCCATCAATCCTTCATCACTGCCGCGGTTGCCGCGGAGCAAGGAGGACCAACCGAAGCGGCGTCTCATGACGAGGCGGAGTTGCCAGAGGGTGTCCGCATTTCTCCTCTGATTGACCAAGGCGTATTTCGAGATTTTGTGGTGGGGCCAGGAAAGTATGAAGTGTATCTCGAACCGGGCGAAGAGCGAGTTTTTTCATTGTCGGTTTCCAACCGAATGGGAGACACCCGGGGGTTTCAGTTTGCTATGGAGGATGTTGTGGGCGACCCAACAGGCAAGGAGCCGGTGGTGCTTCTTGGAAACGACCGCGGGCCATATAGTTTGCGCGATTGGGTGCATCCAGCTGCGTGGAAGATCACCATTCCGCACGGACACAAAGCGGTGATCCCCGTACGCATTGCCGTGCCAAGCGACGCCTCACCTGGAGGCTACTACAGCTCGCTTCTTGTTAGCACGGTATCAAAAGATTCCGACACGTCGGAAGGTAGCATTGCGGGGTCCGCAAAGGTTGTCTCGCGCATTGGTGTTTTGTTGTTTGTGCG
Source organism: Candidatus Parcubacteria bacterium (assembly GCA_003694545.1). Lineage (GTDB taxonomy): Bacteria > Patescibacteriota > Minisyncoccia > Phycocordibacterales > UBA12088 > J119. Next base: position 2,971 of record RFKD01000047.1, read on the forward strand.
TGTGCCGGGGGAGGTAGTAGAGACAGGTTCTTTGGTTTCATTTTCTACTAAGGAACAAAAGGCACTTTTGGCGCACGGCGATCCACTCACCTTCCTCATTACTTTCCGCAACGACGGGAATGTGCACCTCAATCCTTCCGCAACCATTACGATTCAAAATCTGCTGGGAAAGACGGTGCACGAGATTGTTGTGCCGCCTTGGTATGTGCTTCCCAAGGCAGTACGCACGCGCGAGATCGAGTGGAAAAATCCCTATTGGTTGGGGCGTTATACCGCAACGCTTACTCTCAATCCTGGCTATGGGGGGTCCGATTCCCGCACAGCGCAGGTCGTCTTTTGGGTGGTGAGTTGGCAGGCAATTGCCGTCATGTTTGCCATCTTTTTGTTGACTTTGATTCTCTTCCTTTACGTGCCGAAGCGCTATGCGATTGTGCGTAAGCAGTAAAGGCCCCCTTGCGATGGGTCTTACCGGACTTATTATCGTTGCGGGGGGCGTGGCATTCTCCGCGGCCGGGGTAGCCTTTGGCGCGGTAATGCAAAGCCCGTCATACCGCATCCAAAGCGACAGCATCAATTTCGGTGGGGTTCCTTCCTCCGGCGCTCCCTATAATTTGCGCGACACCTTGGGTGAGGTTGCAACAGGTGAATCGCAATCAGGTACCTATCGGATGCATGCGGGTTTTCAGCGAATGCAAGAAATTTATTTAGCAATGAGCGCGGCAAATGATATCGCGCTTGCGCCAGCGCTCGGAAGTGTCACGGGCGGCATCTCCAATGGAACGACGAGTGTCACGGTAAAAACCGACAATCCTGCAGGATATCTCTTGCAAATTTCTTCCGAACAATCTCCAGCAATGGCTCGCGTTGGAGGGGGTGGTTTCATCGACGATTATCCGACACACACGCCGCTTGATCCGACCTTCTCCATTCCCGCGCAGAAGGCGTTTTTTGGATTGAGCGCGGACGGTGTAGATGTTGCGGATGATTTCCTCTATAACGGCACATCCTGCGGATCGGGCAGTGATGCAGCCGCAACTTGTTGGACGGGGCTGTCAACCACCACACGGACTATCGCACAGCGCCCGAACGCCAATCATCCGGCCGGCACGCAAACCACTCTCCATTTCCGCGTTGGTATTGCCGCCAACGCTATGACGCCTTCAGGAGTATATCACGCCACCACGACGCTCACCTTACTTCCCCGCTGAGTATGTTGAGCGGGCCTTGCCACAACTCCTTCCGTCATAGGTATGCCTTGCGCCGCTTGAGCGGCACACGGAGCTGTGCGTTTTGGAGGGAAGTCTTGGCGCGGCA
>RFKD01000048.1 GCA_003694545.1 Candidatus Parcubacteria bacterium
CGGTGACCGATCAAGGGCTAACCGGTACCAGCCGATCGGAGTTCCCGCACATGCAGCAAGGCATACTCGATCACGTGCCATCACTGCTGGGGTGATGATAGGCGTCGCCGCCCATTGGGCAATGAGCGAAGCAGGGTACCCCCAATAGCTTTTCGCCGCGATTGCAATCTGTCGTAATAGTGGTGTATCACCGGGTTGTGCCAGGCGGAGTTCAATAGGTTGCATCGGATGTTCTCAACTCGTAGCGTACACGATGTTTAGCTGACTTGATGCATGATAGAGGCGTTCGACCATCTGCACAATAGCAACCGCTGTTGGATACAGACCGTCGGTGGTGCCGACGGTTGGTCAGTGCGATTGCGCCGGCGTCTTCACCAAACCATTGCGTAAACGATGATTGACTTGTCAAAAACCACGAAAACCGTGATAATGGAGCGTAATACAATGTCTCATCGATCAGGTCATGCCGAATATGTCAACGTTACCATCTCAATCTGGCCCACGGATGGGTGAATTTATCGCGATGATGGCACTGATGACTTCGCTGGTGGCGATGTCGATTGATCTGATGCTACCGGCATTGAGTAGTATCGGGCACGAACTCGGCGCACCTCACGCCAATGCCAATCAGTTGGTGGTAACGATGGTGTTTGTCGGCTTAGCGATCGGCCAACTGCTCTACGGTCCACTCTCTGACAGCATTGGCCGCAAAGCCGCCATCTATCTCGGCTTTACCGTCTTCATTATCGGCTCTGTGCTCACCATAATCGCTATCAACTTTCCGATGATGCTGGCCGGTCGCCTGTTACAAGGTCTAGGCGTGGCCGGGCCACGAGGCGTCTCGATGGCCCTGATTCGGGACCGTTTCAGCGGGCGAGCAATGGCGCGGGTGATGTCGTTTATTATGGTCGTGTTCATCATTGTACCGATCATCGCGCCGGCAGTAGGTCAGGCTATCCTGCTTGTAGCGGCTTGGCGAATGCTCTTCGTCACGCTCCTTGTGTTAGGTATTGTTTCGTTGCTCTGGTTTGGTCTGCGCCAACCGGAAACACTACCGGCAGCCCAACGGACACCGCTATCGCCGCAGCGAATTGGCCGAGCATTTCGCGAAGTGGTGAGTCACCCAATAGCGCTTGGGTATACGTTAATGGCCGGAGTGATTTCGGCGATTCTCCAAAGTTATCTAAGCTCTGCCCAGCAGATTTTTCAAGAACAGTACGCTTTAGGGATCCTCTTCCCGTTGTTTTTTGCCGGGAACGCGCTGGCCATCGGCTTAGCGTCATTCGTCAACGGACGGTTAGTGATGCGTTACGGGATGCGTTCGCTCATCGGTAATGCCTTGCTTGTTCTGATCGGGCTGACGATCACGCTGGCAGGTATTGCCGTGGTGACGCATGGTCAACCCTCGCTCTGGGTATTGATGGCAGCACTGATGCCAAGTTTCTTTTGCCTTGGGATTTTGTTTGGCAATATGAATGCGATGGCGATGGAACCACTCGGTCATGTTGCCGGTACCGGCGCTGCGGTGGTCGGCTCACTCTCGACGTTTGTGGCCATTCCGATTGCCACCATCATCGGACAGGCCTATAACGGTACGATTACCCCGCTGGCACTGGGTTTTGCTGTCTTGGCGTTGAGCGCATTTGGTTTGATGCGGTGGGCAGATGGCCGGCAACATCGGGTGGTCGATCCCGAATCGGTGGCGTGATCGGACGACAACCAATCGCGACATGAGCGTGATTGGCAGCAACGGTAAGCCATCATTTCTGTAAAAGCCATCATTTCTGTAAGACACCTGACGCGCCTACTCTATATCGCCGTTTCTTCCCTCATTCCTCCGGTATGCCCCACGATCCAAGAACACCTCCCTCTCATATTGTTGACCATTTGACGCCATTGTTCGATTTCCCAACAAATTTCCCGCTTACAACTATTGACATTCCTGTGCATAGATGCTATGATGAGTTGTGCAAAGTATTGACAAAACAGAGACAGGAGTTTCCCATGATTAAAGTAGGCCGCCGCTGCCACATAGAAGGTGTCACCCCAGAGCAGGTATTTACCACCCTGGCCAACCCCGAACTCATCAGCAAGATTTTGCCGCGCGTGCAGAAGACTGAGCTGCTTAATCGCGATGACATTGCTCGTCATGCCCGCCTTGTTACATATATGTCGATGGGTGGTCTGTTCGGTACCATTCGCTGCGAAGGTGATCTGACGTGGCAAGACAACCGAGAGATTGTCTTTACCGTGCGCACTCCGTTGCCGGTTGAAACGCGCTGGGTGCTCAGCCAGGCGGTCAACGGCACCGACTTACAAGTGGTTATGGGCATTGACCTTGCGCCGATGCTCGGCATGATGGCATCGTTTGTGCCCGAGAAGACGGTTGCCGACATGCTTGGTTCCGATCTTGAGACTGCCCTCCGCGGTGTTGCTCGTCATACTCGGCAATCCCTGTCAGCCCGAGCCGCTGCCTGACTCATCGCCTCTCCTGTCTCTGGTATAATCGCAGAGCATCCCAGTGGGTGCTCTGCGATCTTTTTGCCGTCTAGGCGCTGAGGCGGGGAAGCGTATGATCGACCTTGTACAGATCGGCCTCGGGTTTGTGCTCAGTATCGCTATCGGTGGTGTGGCATTTGCCCGTCGTTCCCTGAGCGAAAGTGGTTGGGTAGGGGCTGTGTTAGTGGGTACGCTAACATTTGGTTTTGGGGGCTGGCCGTGGGGATTGACCCTAATCGTGTTTTTTGTGACGAGTAGTGTCCTATCGCATTACAAAGAATCGATTAAAGAGCGGCGGGCAGCCGAGAAGTTTGCCAAAGGTGGCCGACGTGATTTCTTCCAGACCATCGCCAACGGCGGACTCGGCGCACTCTGTGCTGTGGCGTATGCCCTGAGCGGTCAGCCGTGGTGGTTATTGGCCGCCTTTGTTGGGCTGATGGCTACCGTTACCGCCGATACCTGGGCTACCGAGTTAGGTGTGCTAAGCCCCCATCAGCCACGTTTGATTACCACCGGCCAACCGGTGCCACCGGGCACATCGGGTGGCGTGACGCTCATGGGTACCTCAGCCGCAGCAGCCGGCGGGTTGTTGATCGGGATGACGATGTTTCTGCTCAATCTTCTGGCCGCGCAGGATAGCTCTCCGCCATGGTGGATGATTATCGCCGGCGTCATCGGTGGTTTGGGCGGTGCCTTGTTCGATAGTCTGCTCGGCGCAACGGTACAGGCGATTTATGTCTATCCTGACGGACGGGAAACCGAGCGCCGCATTGCCCGTGATGGCACACCCAATCGCTTTTTGCGCGGCTGGCGCTGGATGGATAATGATCTGGTGAACTTGATCAGCTCATTGGGGGGAGCGATCATCGCGATCACAATCGCGATGATCGCCGGGGGCGCACGGTAGGGGCTTTGCGCCGCAATGCCCCTACCGTGCCCTTCGCAAGAGGACGAACCCCGCAATAATCATCAACACCGGGAAGAGCAACGAGAGATTAACCCCCATTTGCTCGAGGATAATGATCCCGCCCACTCCGATCAGAATCATTCCCAACAAGCTCCAATTGCGTCGGCGCGGTGTCGTTGGTCCTAATTGCACCGTCTCGCCGGTGGCCGGTCCTTCGATCGGTTGACCGGTAAGCGGATCGAACCGATAGCCGGGATCAGGGGCATAGCCTACCCGTGCCTGCCCACTCACTTGACTCTGACCGACAAACATCTCTTGCGGCTGCGGCGTTACCCCTGACGTGAAGGATGGATATTGCGGCGGGGTATCCTTCGGCATAATGATCCATAACACCAG
>RFKD01000049.1 GCA_003694545.1 Candidatus Parcubacteria bacterium
AGCGCATAGTACACCAGAAGTATTGGAAGCGGCAAAAAATCTATACCCAACATCCTCAGTGTGTAGGTTAGGTAGAGCGTGTACCATGATCCCGCGGCTATTGCCGGGCCAAGATTCATCGGCATAAGGTGCCAATCCATCAACAGTGCGTTAACGATGATCACCGCAATAATGATCCAAAAGAGCCAGTAAGTTGAAGTGGCGAAATACGGCCAAACACCGCTTTGATACGCGGATAGCGATAGGATAATCAGGCTCAGTACGATGATACTCAGTGCGATGCGCAACACACGATACACAATGTGGAGAAAGCTGCGCTCTTTCGCGTCAATAACTCCATCACGCTTTGCTTTGAAATAAAAAATAACCGCGAAGGTAGAAGACCCCACCGCTAGCCCCATTCCGAGTTGGAGCAGAATCGCAACCAAGAGCGAGAGCGAGGGAGAGATGTCAGCCATACACCTTATTTGTTAATTACTTGTTGTTTGCCGTCTTCAACGTCTTCCAGCGATTGCATTGCTTGCGCGAGTTCCCGGCGATACTTTTGCGTTACGCTCGCCATCGCGGTAAATTGATCTACTCCGCTGTCTATTTTTGCCTTTATTTCTGTGGCCATTTTTTCAAACAAATCAGGATGCTTTTCAATGAGCTTGATCAATAATTCACGCTCTTTTTCGGGAAGATCTTGCAGTTGCCGCTCGAGTACTTTTTTCGTCACTGCTCCTTTGGCTTTTTGTAGAAAACCGCGCAACATAACAACAATGCTTTATGGTTAAGGCAATGCTATTGTAGCAAGAACCCCTTTAAGGAACAAGAGGAGGCTGTTGTTGGTGATACTCTTCGCTTGTTGTTTGTGCTTTCTGTTTTTCCTGATGCATCACGCGTAGCGCCCGCACAAGCGTTCGGCCGCTGGTGTAGAGCGCAAATGCAAAAACAACCGCCAATGCTTGGCGAACGATTGTCAGGAGGATGGAGCCTTCTGGCGCAAAGGTTGCCGCGTACGCCGCTAAGCCAAAGCCGAGAAATGACAAGACGGCGTCAGCAAGCGCGACCCGCCACATCGTTCGCTCGTCAAAAAGCGAAGCAAACAAGATGAGAAACGCAGCAAAGATAATGACGAGGAAAGGGGAAAGCGGAGCGAGAAAATCCTTATGCCACGGCAGCGGCAAGATCATCAGCACAGCGGCCGATACAAAAAGAACGCGCATCGCATCAACATTGCTCTTTTGCTCCACTTCTTCCAACAAAGGCTCTTCCCTTGCGTCAAAACTCATAGGAAAAAGTGTAGCATATTTTTCCTTTGTCAACCCAAGAGAATGTGAACAGTGTTACCGCTCACGCTCACAATGCCGCCCTCTGTGCCAATCTCGTGACAAACCGTGTTGCCGTCTGGGGTGGTAATAATCAGCGGGCGGCGCGCGACAAGCGGCGCTGCGTAAGGGGTGTGGTGTGGCAAGATCACGATAGCTCCCTCTTGCGTCCACGCGGCAACTTGCACCGCCTCGCCGCTAAAAATCAATCGTTCAGGGTTTGCCACAGATACGGTGAGTGTTGCTATGCGCTTCATAAATACTATTGTGCCTCACGCGTGGCTTGCTCCACATCTTGGATTGAACCTTTCATATAAAAAGCGCTTTCAGGCAAATGATCATAGCGCCCCTCGAGAATTGCCTTAAAGGAAGCAACTGTTTCCTCACGGGTGACATACGCTCCCGCAATACCCGTAAATACCTCACCGACGAAAAACGGTTGGGAAAGGAAGCGTTGAATCTTACGGGCGCGATCGACAATTAATTTATCGTCATCCGAAAGCTCTTCCGTTCCAAGAATGGCAATGATGTCTTGCAAGTCTTTGTACCGCTGGAGAATTTGCTTCACATTGTTGGCAACTTCGTAATGTTCGTTCCCCACAATTTCGGGATCCAACGCAGTCGAACTTGACTCCAAGGGATCAACCGCCGGATAAATGGCAAGCGCGGCCAGTTGACGCGAGAGCACTACGGTGGCGTCAAGATGTGAAAAGGTGGTTGCGGGGGCGGGATCCGTTAGGTCATCCGCGGGAACATACACAGCCTGCACGGAGGTAATGGAGCCCTTGTGCGTGGAGGTAATGCGCTCTTGTAGGCGTCCCATTTCTTCCGCGAGCGTCGGTTGATATCCCACCGCGCTAGGAACGCGACCCAACAGCGTAGAAACCTCAGAACCTGCCTGCGTAAATCGGAACACATTGTCCATAAAAAACAGGACATCCTTCCCCATTTCGTCGCGGAAGTATTCGGCAAGCGTCAGGCCCGTAAGAGCAACGCGGGCGCGAGCACCCGGTACTTCGTTCATTTGACCAAATACGAGAGCGGTTTTATCCAACACGCCCGACTCCTGCATCTCGTGGTACAAGTCGTTCCCTTCACGCACGCGCTCACCCACGCCGGCAAACACTGAATAGCCGCCATGCTCCGCGGCTATGTTGCGGATGAGCTCTTGAATGAGGACTGTCTTTCCCACTCCTGCTCCGCCAAACAGCCCGACTTTTCCTCCTTTGATGAAAGGAACCAACAGGTCGATAACCTTAATGCCGGTTTCAAACACCTCAGCCTTCGTTGATTGCTCAGCGAAGGCGGGAGGATCGCGGTGAATTGGCCAGAACATATTTGTTTTAGGCTCTCCTTTGCCGTCGATAGGGTTGCCAATGACATCAAACATCCTGCCCAAAATTTCCTCCCCCACTGGCACGCGCACCGGCGCTCCGAGATGGCGAACGGACGCTCCACGGCGCAACCCGTCCGTGGAAGAAAGCGCTATGGCGCGAACACGCCCCGCCCCAATATGCTGGGCGACTTCAAGAATGATTGGTTTATCCGCTTCCAACGCCCGCTTGCCTTCCACCTCCAAAGCGTGAGTCACCGGCGGCAGAGGAGCACCGTCGGGAAACACCACATCAATCACGGTTCCGATAATTTGCGCGATGGTTCCTTTCGTTTCTTGCATACTCCGAGGCTAAGCTAATAATCGCTACTGCATTGCTTCAATACTGCTCACGATTTCTGAAATTTCTCGGGTGATTGACGCTTGGCGGATTTTGTTGAACGACAGCGTGAGCTGCTCCACCATTTCTTCCCCACGGTCGGTGGCGTTTTTCATTGCCACCATCCGAGCGGCTTGCTCGCTCGCTGCGCTTTCCGCAACAGCGTGCGCCAACAGTGCGCTCAAAGCAAGAGGGACAAGCGTTCGCCACACCGCTTCCGCTGATGGCGCAAACAAGAAGGAACCAACAGCCTTCGGCTCTGTGTCTCCGCGAAGGGGAACTTTTGCTTGCGAGTGGGAGTGCTGGATGCTGTCTGCGGCTTGCCGCAGGGCATCCGCGCTCAAGGGCAAAAGCGGCAAGCAGCGCGCTTGCTGCTCAAATGTGCTTCGCAAATAGGAATACCACACCTCTACTTCTTTCACCGCACCTTCTTGCCAGCGCAACAGCAAAGCTTCTGCCAACGAGCGGATATCTTCAATTGGCACCACACCGCCCCAGCGCTCTTTGCGGAGCGCTACCTCCCAACCACGGCGGGAGAAAAATTCGGCACCTCGTTTCCCCACAGCAAACATCACCGCATCTTCGCGGGAAAGATTTCTCTCGCGCAACGACGCACGTAGCGCACGAATAATGTTACTGTTGAGGGCCCCGGCAAGCCCGCGATCGGCAGTGATCAACACAATCCCAACCCTACCTGCCTTTTTTGTCTGCCGCCACGATGAAATATCGTCCTCTTGTAAGCGAGAAGAGATTGAGGCGATAAGCTGCGCTGCAACTTGCATATAGGAGCGTAAGTGCGCCGCGCGGTCTTGCGTCTTGCGCATCTTGGCGGCCGCAACAGCTTCCATGGCGCTTGTTACCTGGCCAAGCTTTTTGATGGCACCAATTTTTTGCTTCACCTGCTTTAGGGTGGTCATATGGTGCGATGTCTACTTAGTGAACCCCCTCAGGTGCGGGAGAACTCTCCTGCTTCCACTTGGGATGTGCCTCCAAAAAGGCGGGGAACACATCTTCCAACAAGCGGCGTTGAACTGCTTCAGGGAAGTCGCGATGCTCGTCGATGTGCTTTTGGATTTCGACATCGCGCGCTTTCACGAACCCGACCAGCTCACGGGCGGCGCGTTGCACTTCCTCGATAGGCACCCCGTCAAACACTCCTTGATTCGCGGCGTAAATCATTACCACTTGCTCAAAGAGGGTTCGGTGTTCAGCCTTGCCTTGCTTGAGAAGTTCAACAAGCCGTTGACCTTTTTCAAGGCGGGCGCGCGTGGCAACGTCAAGGTCAGACGCAAACTGCGCGAAGGCTTCCAACTCGCGGAACTGCGCGAGTTCAATGCGCATTTTGCTCGCGACCGCCTTCATTGCTTTTGTTTGCGCGGAAGAACCGACGCGCGAGACGGAAAGGCCGACATTGATTGCCGGGCGAACACCTTTGTTAAACAAATCTCCCTCAAGGTAAATTTGTCCATCCGTAATGGAAATGACATTAGTGGGAATATACGCAGAAACATCGCCTGCTTGGGTTTCTATAATGGGAAGCGCCGTGATGGAGCCTCCTCCGTGCTCATCGGAAAGCTTCGCGGCGCGCTCCAGCAAGCGAGAGTGAAGATAAAAGATGTCTCCCGGATACGCTTCACGGCCCGGCGGGCGGCGCAAGAGAAGCGACACTTGACGATACGCAACCGCATGCTTGGAAAGATCGTCGTAGACAATCAACACATCTTTCCCCTGCTCCATAAAGTATTCAGCCATAGAAGAAGCCGCAAACGGCGCGAGGAATTGCAAGGCCGCAGGCGCCGAAGAAGGCGCGTCGACGACGATTGTGTACTCCATTGCGCCCGCATCTTTGAACTGACGGACAATGCGCGCCGTTTTTGATTCTTTTTGCCCAATGGATACATATACGCAAATCGGCCGCCTCTCCTTGGGTTCGTTGCGTTGGTTGAGAATGGTGTCCACCGCCACGGTTGTTTTCCCCGTGAATCTATCGCCGATGATGAGTTCGCGCTGTCCACGCCCGATGGGTATCATTGCGTCAATAGCGGTAATACCTGTTTGCAAGGGCTGTTTGACGGCTTGGCGCGCAATCACGGGATAGCTCGGCCGTTCAACTGGATAGCGGGTCCGTGAGGTAATATTTGGCCCACCATCAAGCGGCTCAGCAAGGGGTGACACGACCCTGCCAAGCAGGTTTTCTCCCACGGGCACGGAAAGCACTTCCCCCGTCGCACGCGCTTGCGAACCTTCACGAACGCGCCGCTCATCACCGAGTAGTACCGCGCGGACGGTTTCTTCTTCCAAATTAAGCGCGACCGCGTAAAGCGGCTTTGCTTCCATTTCTTGAGCCACTTCCTCGCCAGACGCTGTGTCAATGAGAATCATTTCAGCCATTTGAGCGCTCGACAGCCCTTCAATCTCCACCACGCCGTCCCCAACGCGCACAACGCGCCCAACCGATTCCGTGGAAGGTTCAGGCGGCGAAAAATCGGCAAGAGCGCGTTCAAGGCGGGCAATAAGTGTGTGATCTATCGCCATAAGGCTACATTAGTTATGGTCATACCGCGCGGCATTGCGCAAGGCGCCATACAGCGCGAGTACGGCGCGCCGCCGTGAAGCGTCCACCATACGATCGCGCCATACGAGTCGCCATCCTCCAATAAGGGTGGGATCAATAATCGCCTCTACTGGGGTAGATTCTGGAGCACCCCAGCGGGTAAGGTAAGCGCGGGATTCGGCGCGAGCTTTCGCGGCTTCATCCGGTCGGGCAATGGCAAGCTGTGCCGTTTGCCGACGGACCCGCCCCACAGCCTGCGCGCGCAGAGCTCGCAGCGCAAAACGCAAAAGGGCTGTACGGTGCGTCCGCGTCAAATAGTTCTGCATTCCACTGAGAACAGCCGACAACTCCTCGCCTCTTTCCAACTGAAGCAGTGCCGCACGGGCAAGAGATTCTACAAATTGCTTGGGTTTCATACAACCGCGATATCACAATGGTTACGAAGAAGATTCCGATTTCTCAGCACACACTTTTGCGACCCCCTGCGCCACAAGCCGCGCCACTTCGTCTTGCATCGCCAGCCGAGTTTGCTCTCGGTAGTGGGAAGCCACACGCTGAGCTTCCGCAATAATTGCCGCAGCTTCTTTTTGCGCGGCCTCGCGAATGTCTTTTGCGCGAGCGCGCGCCTCAGCTTCGGCCGCCTCCAACACCATTTGCCGCTTTTGCGCAATCTCGGCGAGCGCCTGTTCCCGCTCTTCCTCCGCTTTGCCCAACTCTCTACGCGCCATATCAAGCGCTCGCGCGGCTTCTGATGCTTCCTTGCGGCGCGCTTCAATGAGGTCAATAACCGGCCGATACAACAAATACCACAGCGCAACCGCAAGCAGGGTGAAGTTAAAAATCTGCACCCCCAAAAGACGCGCATCTATTCCAAACGCCGTGAGAATGTCGGCCATACAAGCGCGCGCGACAACAAACTACGCGAACTTAATGATAAAGCCTACCACCAAAGCAAAAATGGCTAACGCTTCCGTAAACGCGATGCCAATGAACATATTGGTAACCACCTTCCCGCTTGCGTCTGGGTTTCTCCCGATTGCTTCGAGCGCTTTCGCCGCAATCATTCCAATACCTATCGCGGGCCCAAATACACCCACGGCGACCACAATCGCCATTGCGAGATCCTGCAAAGAAGCTGCGTTTTCCATACTGCTAGTGCCATTAATTTAGATAAAAGGATAAAAGGATAAAAGTGATAAAGATACGCGTAGTAAAACCTCTTGCTCGGCCAGAAAGCACTTCAAAATGTGTATTCTAGCCTCGCGTGAGGAGCAAAGGCTCCTCGCGCACCCCCCTGGGTGGGCAAGGGGGTGCGCGAGAGGCCCTTAATGTTTCTCCGAATGCTCAGAAATCGCAATTTTAACGAAAAACAGCGTGAGCAAAGCAAAAATGGCCCCTTGGATGATGCCCACAAAAGCCTCAAATCCCATCATTGGAGCAGGGATAAAAAACGGCACCAGTGCCATCAGAACTAACAGGAGCACCTTCCCCGCGAATATATTGCCAAACAAACGGAAGCTGAACGACACAATCCGCGCCAACTCGCTCACCGCCTCAATAATGCCAACAAAGAACCCAGTGACCGACCGCAGGTTAACAAACTTTTTCACATAACTCAACCCAAGGGTCCGAAAGCCGAAATACTCAATCACAACAAACGCGATAAGCGCAAGCGCGAGCGTTACATTCAAATCGGTATTCATCGGATACAGCAGAGGAATAAGCGAATGCTCTCCGTGTGCTTCCTCCCAGAAGCCGACCGATCCCACCCCCGGCAAGAGGCCAATGAGATTAGCAAGGGTGATGTAAAGAAACAGCGTCAGCACGATAGGCAACAGCTTGCGCGCGAGCGAACGGCTCTCCAACACTTCTGCAATGTAGTCATACACCCCGCCAACTACGACTTCCGCAACCACCTGCCCTGAAGAGACAGGAACGCGCCGCAGGCGCGCCCGCACCCAAACCGCCCAGCCTATAATCAGCGCCATCACCACCCAACTCGTCAAAAGAGTGCTGGTTATGGGTAACCCTCCAATCTCGCCTAACACATAGGGCTCAAGAGCAATGTGTAACTCATTCATACACGGGGGCATCTTAGCAAGCAAGACGATAGTTGCCAAGAGTAAGCGAGCTTCGCGCGGTGGTGTATACTACAGCTAAGAGATCCTTGTGTTCACGCAGGGGAAAGTTCCGCGTAAACTTTATTTGGAGTTATTCTATTTGAATTTATTCGGATAACACAATTCGAAATATGGGAGACACAATCATCATAAGCAGTAACCCCTTTCCGTTTTGGGGAGGTATGCATTTTGGGATAGGCTTTATTATCCTGATGGTATGGAGTATCGCGTGGAAAGGGTGGGCGCTGTGGCTGGCCGCCCGCCGCGGTGAAAAGTGGTGGTTCGTCGCCTTACTCGTGTTCAGCACATTGGGCATTCTTGAAATTATCTACATCTTCCTCGTTGCCAAGCGGTCCGACAAGTCGGAAGGTTCGCGAGTTTCGTCTCCTGCGGCGCCAAACAGACAGTCTGACGAAAGCGAAAGCGTGCGAACACCCGCTTCAGAATAATAGGCACGCAAAGCTAAGAACTAAAAATTCTATGCTCTCTTTCCCCTCCTGTCGTCCAGAGCCCGCAACGCGCGCTTATTGCACCTCGGGACACTCCCCCGCGAAGCGCACCTCCACGCCTGCTGCGCGGGCCATACAAGCGTTGGAATAGGTTTTACCGTCCGTGCCACACACGGGATCCCACTGCTGCGTGCAGAAAATTGCTTCGCCTTCCTTGTTGTTCATACCTCCTTTGGTGGGATCCTTAGCATCTTGCCGGTGAGCGTCAAGGGAGCTCTGCGAAGGAACTTGTATCCCGGCAGCAGTCTCGTCGGGCCGAGGTGGTTCGAGTGGGAAGGTTTCTGCGGACCCAACGCCGCACTGTTCACATAGGGAAGCGTAATCACATCCGGAGTATGCCTCCTCAAGCGTCCGCGCAGCTTCAAGGCAAGCTTCTTTTGAAACTGAAAGCGTTTTTGGATCCTCGCACGACGGGTCAATAAGGGGACACGTCTGGCCAACATCCTTTGCGGTTGAAACGGCTGGCGCTCGTGTACGTATCGTCGCAACAACTGATCCAATGCCGACAAGGACCACAAACAACGCCGCTATAGCCGCAAACAATTCTCTTTTCACTGGAAATTGCATACGCTACAAAACGATACGCCTCATACCCATAATCATTATTTAGTAATTCACATGAAAAATAACGATGTTTAGGATAGCACGCATACCTAAAAGAGCAATCTCCCTTCGAACGGATATTATGCGTTATTCAGATGCAAATGCCGATCCCCCCGACCTTGCTCCAGCAATCTTTTTATAGCACTGGGCCACTTTATCAACGGGATCGTCAAAAGGAGCGTAACAACTTCATCGCGAGGAAAACCCGGCTGAGCAAGGAGTTGTTCAAGGGCGGCGGCAGATCTCTCGACGATACTCTGGAACTCCTGTCTGAGCATTTGCTCGGCAATGCTCCTCCGTAGGCGGTCTTTCTCAGAATGGATGAGCGGTCCAAGAAAGTCATATAAAGGATTCCGCAACAGCTCAGCAACAATGCCTGTAGGCCGATCCCCTTCAGCAACTCGGGATAAAATTTCCTCTTTTGTTAGTTCCAACGCCTTTTCTCTTTCCAACCGAAAAAATTCCCTTACCAGCGGTTCCCGCTCTGCATCATCCAGCGCAACCTCCATTCTTTTGTAAAGTTCATGCAGCAAATTCCTCTCAAAACCAAACAACCCCTCGAGGATATAGCGGCGCAAAAAACCCAGTAACCCTTTGTCAAGAACACGCCGTATTTCGGGGTGGATACGCGTTTTTGGCGTGTGCGCCGATGCCAAGATGCGATATTTCACATGATACCTTTCGTGAAGCAACACATCCACATCATTGTCCCCGCCGCTTACATTTTGGCGTATAACTACTATATAATACAGTGGAATGCGATGATCATCATCCCAGTATACATTCCTCATATACCCAACCAAAGGCTTACCAATGTGCCGTCGAAACTTCTCAGCGGCGGGTCCCAAACAAAAGACTTCTATCGCAACAGGCCCCACGGCGACCGTCACCCACTCCCTGTCCGCTTCAGTAAAAACAATCTTCCCCACCAAATAGTTAAGGAGCGCGACATCGTCTGGATACCTTTCGCGGATCTTTTTTATCTGCTCCCGCATTGCTATGATTTTGCCCACGATACCTTTTGCGGTTTCGACATAACGTTGCGCAAAACCGTAATGTGACGCGAACGATTGGAGTATGCCTAACAACTCACCGAGCGACACCTCAGGGTTTAAGGCAAGTTGTTTTTCTATTTCCAGAACGCATGCAGACCACGCTCTTGTTTGTCTTGCAAGTTTATCTTTAAACGCGCGCAGCGCTTCCTTCTTAGTTTCTCGGGGGCAAGATAGCATTTCCTTGATTTCTTCTTCCGGATCAAACACTCCAGAAAGTGGCGCCACTTGAGCGGTAATTTCGGGGGGTATTGCATATCCCTCCGCCAGGTGCACCTTTTGCCGTTTCGAAGAGTGGTTACGCATCTGAGGATCCAGGCTCCGCTCTCTGCTCATAACATAAAAGTTCAGCACCATCGCCAAAAAACAGCTTTCTGCGAATGTGAATTAGCATACAATACGCATGACCTTCCTGCGACTTGACCCCCCGCGTTCCAGCTCAACGCACGACGGAGCAATTCCGAAAAATTTCGCAACCGCGCGGCATATCGCCTTGTTGGCTCTCCCCTTCTCGGCCGGTTCCGTAACCCACACCTTCAACACTCCCCCTTCTTCCCGCACTACTTCTTTCCCCGCATTCGGATACGCCGTAACCTCAATATGCCGCATACGGTAGAGTCAGTTGCTCAGGATATCAGGCGTTTACAAAACCTTGTCGGGGTGCCCGGAATCGAACCGGGACTACATCCACCCCATGGATGCGTACTACCACTATACTACACCCCGCTTTACGGTATTGTACACGTTCTTTCACACTCAAGCAACGAAATTATACTACAGTATGCTACCCACGCTCCCCGGTAGTTTGCTGGGTTGCCTCAGACCTTTTTTGTGAAAAAGAATTGAATACTTGAGTTTTCTTACACAACTCAAAACTATTGCCGCTTCTTTCTGATACCCTTCCAAGATACTGTCGGGGTGCCCGGAGTCGAACCGGGACTACACGCACCCGAAGCGTGCGGACTACCATTATCCGACACCCCGTTGTCCTTATTATAGCGCATTTCGCGATATCTCGCGACCACCACGCGCGTGAATCGCACAGCGGCGAAGTCCTCGAGAGCGCGCTGAGGCATCTCCCGCAAACGACCCAAGGAATCGAGAAACACAAAGCAAGAGCTTGCATACCAGCTAACTTATCCTTCTTGCCCCGAGGCTCTGTAGCCACACGCGCGAGGCAGGAGGAATGAACGAAGGATAAAAGACCGACGCGGCACATCTACCCAAACCGCACCATCACACACAAGCAGTCCTGTTATGTGAATTGGCGGAGTGTGGTATACTTAAGAAGTACAATTACCAGCCGAATTCAACCATACCCTATCGTTGCGTATGACACAGCATTATGTTTGCAAGGGTTCGTGCGGTGGCGTGTCGCCGCGACCGGGCGCCTGCCAAAGCCCACAGTGCGAACAGCACGGCAAGAAGCTCGAGCCATGCGCCTGCGCTGACCCTGAGCACACCCAAAAGCTCTCCCCCACACAGGAGGGTAGGCAAGAGGCGTAATGTTTTTAACGGAACAAAGTAAGGAACCCCACCCCGCGCCGCCTTTGGCGGCGCGGGGTGGGGTTTATCATCCCTTCCTCTCTAAGCACCGCACAGCTCTCCCGGCGAGAAACACGGAAAGTGGAAGTAATACCACCATTTGCGCAAGAGGCGAAAGACCCACTTCAAAGCCCGGCACCACAGGCATCGCGCTCGTGTAGCCCCACTTGCCCCACGCAAGGGCGCGATACTCCACGAAAAGCGCAACTACGGCTCCGTAGAGCGCGAAACCCAAGAGCGTGTGCCAGCGCGTCCTCTGCACGGAAACAAGGGATCCCCCCAAAAGCGCCATGTTACCGACGGCCAACAGAGTGAGCACCACATCCCCAACCGTCGCGCGCAACAGCAGCGGGGCGCTTGCCGTGCGCGAGATGACCACATCATACAACGACGCGTGGGCGAATTCCCACGCAAGGTGTAAGAAGAAAGAAACAACCACAAGGGCGGTAAGAAACCGCACGCTTTCCTTTGTAAGAGGGGAAAACGCCATAAACGCAAGACGCCGCTGAACGCTGGCAAATACCTTTCAAACAAATTACAAAAAGGCCTCAGCGAGAATTATTTTTAGTGGACCGTACCGGACTTGAACCGGTGACCTCCTCCATGCCATGGAGGCGCTCTACCAGCTGAGCTAACGGCCCATCCCCATGCGGCTTTCGCTACTATATCACATCTTACCGTGATCTTACCAGCATTGCGCCGCGCTTTGTGCATAGCGGGAGGTGGTTTCGGCGGTATTATAAGAAACATGACTATAGAGGCGCTGCATCTCATCAGCATTATAGGATTTACGCTTGACACCTCCGGAAAAGTCCTCGTGGCATACACAACTATGCAGGTCCATTACCGCTTCTGGCAAGAGCACAAGGTAGACGAGCGGGTTTTCCGTGAGATGAGACACGAACGCCGCATCGCGATTTTAGGTATTGCGCTGATGGTGCTCGGCTTCGTACTCCAATTGCCGGCTAAGCTCAACGGCACACTTTTCTAAACCCTTTCGAGCGCGCTTAATTTCTTTTGGCGCTATCCCATCCCTTTCCGTCTGAAGGGGGTGTGTATGTTGCTTCTTCTCAAAACGCCACTCCAAGAGATTTGTTCTATCTTGTCGATAAACCCCCTGTCACTTTTGGTCGCATGACTACGGGGCATGAGTACTACATACAAGTCTTCACACTTTCGCGAAGAAAGGTCATAGGGCTAGGTCATTCAGCAAATTGCGTAATTTCGTTTTTATTGTGGCCAGAAAGTGGCTGCAACACGGGGAGTGTGGTTGCTACCTCAATGTTTTCAAGGTTTTCCAAGGTTTGCGACGCTACCTGCCCCACGATTTACCCCTTCACCATCGCGTGCACCCCCCAAAGCGCGTGCCCGTCGCTCCTTCTAGCGTCATACTTCGCCGCAGCAACACAACGCGCAAGCGATCGTGCACCCGAGCGCGCAAATGGCGTGTAGGGATATGCATATTGATAAGCGCGAAGCGCGCCGCGCCATCGCCAAACCGCGCGAGAAACGTCGCAAGTTCCCACGCGACAAAGCGCGCCGTCGATCGTTTCGGGAAGGTCTTAAAAATACGACCAATGAACCCGCACGCCCCGTTTCATCATAAGGTAGCTTGCGACAGGCAAAGCAAATCCCACAGAGAGAATACACACCGCGTCAGACGAGCTTCCCACTGGCAACCCTCCCCACGCACTTTCCCGCACCCACAGCCCAATCGCGCTGGAAAGCACCTCAATAAACAACGCATTTTGCGGATTGCGCAACGAAACACTGAGCTCTGGAGCCGCTTGGACGACCAATCTCCCCAACCATCGCTCTACCTCACTTGAAATGCGTAGGCAGTTTTTGTCGGCGCGGCAAGCAATCACGCGAAAGGTTTTTACATTTTCGCGCGAGAAGCGGTGTTAAAGATCGCGCTTTTTGCGCGACGATCTCATCACCCGAATCTCGCGGTAAGGCAAATCCCCGCCCAAACACGGCAATACCCTGTATCCGCTCAAAACAAAAATGAAGTCGCTCCCCCCTTCCTCCGAAATCACTTCTTCCAATTCCGCGATAAGGTGAGATTCCCTGAGGGAAAGGCGCAAAATCCGCAAGCCCTCGCGCGCGAGTTACTCCCCTACTCTTTGCTGAAAAACGCGCTCGTACGCTTTGCGGTTTCCGCCTTTGAACGCAATCTCATCATAATGAAAGACCAAACCCGGAATCACCCGCGTACCTAATTGCGTCATAGGATGCAATGCCAAAAAAGAAAAAGGATTGCCCGCGCGATAACCTCGTGTTGGTGGACCCGAGCGGATTCGAACCGCTGGCCTCCGGTGTGCAAAACCGGCGCTCTACCAACTGAGCTACGGGCCCTTTGGGGCTACTATACCGAAAATTACTCTTTTACGCTAGCGTTCACCCCTGCGTGACGCCATACGTTCCCTTGCAAGCGCCCACCAAAACACAGGGGGCGCCAGCAGTGCTCCAACAACAAAACTCGCCGGATACGCGGCCCATATACCTTCCACGCCCCACCAATGCGATCCAAACCACGCCACGCCAAACTGCACGATCAAATACGCAAGGGACACTACCAGAGCCGCAACTCCATACCCCAGTGCCCGCAAGGCGCCAATATATACCAGCGTAATTCCCGCAAGCCATAACCCGCCAAACACCCACCGAATCATTGTCGTGGCTTGTT
This sequence comes from Candidatus Parcubacteria bacterium, assembly GCA_003694545.1. Lineage (GTDB taxonomy): Bacteria > Patescibacteriota > Minisyncoccia > Phycocordibacterales > UBA12088 > J119. The sequence goes on from RFKD01000049.1 coordinate 14,095, forward strand.
TCTGCGCTTCAACATCGCTAGGTAAAAATTGATGCGCTAGCAACGGCGCACCATACCATACGACAACTCCAACCACAAAAAGTAATAACGCGTTGAGCGCCGCCCCCCAGCGCACGAGCCTTCCCACCTTGCGTAAGTCCCCCGCTCCAACTTCCCGGGCGCTCAGTGTTCCAACTGCAAAGGCTACTCCCAAGAAAAACAAAATTGCCGTGCTATAAATCTGGTTGCCCGCCCCGTACGCTGCCAACGCCACCGCCCCGAATGGAGCTACCAGTGCCACAAACAAGAACGAGGAAATAGCGCGCGCCAGCGTCTCTCCCGTCGTAGTAAGTCCTACCGAAAGATACGGGCGCACCACATCACGCACTACGAGAGACAAAAGTTGCTGGCGCGGCGGTTGCCCAACGGTACGCCAAATAGCGCCCAAAAGAAACAAAGAAACAGGCACTTGGGCGAGAATTGTCGCAACAGCGACACCCTTGACCCCCCACAAAAACCAAAACAAAAACAAAGGATCCAGTATGGCGTTCAGTACAAGGCCAAACGCATTCGCAATCGGACCATACCACTGCTTTCCCATCGCCTGAAGCGAGCTCATCGCGACAACAGTCACGGCCAAAAGAGGCACCCCTCCCATGACAACCAAAAAGTACTCAAGCGCAAGCGATTGCAAAAGAGAAAACGGCGGCAATCCAAGGAGGGCAAACGCGCTCGGTGCCGCGATAATACCAAGCGCGGCCGCTCCCAATCCGACCATAAAGCCCAAGGCGATCTTTCCCCACACGATGCCCGCCTTGTGCGCCACCTCCAGCGCGGCCCCGTGCGCCCTCCCGACACTTACCGACGCGGAAATTGCCACTCCAATAACAAATGCCAAAATAAAGAAAAAGAGAGACGAAGCCGCCGTCACCGCTGCGACGGCTTCCGTTGACAAACGCCCCAGCCACCACAAATCAACGAGGGTATACAGCGTTTGGAGAATTTGCTGGAGAACGAACGGAACCGCCACCCACCATATCTCGCGATAGGTGGCGATCGCTTCTTGCAATAAACCAGTAAACCGCCGAAAAAATTGCCGTGAGGTTGTCACGGAATCTTCTGTAGAAGATTTAGCGATTTGCAGATTGGCAGGTTCTGTCGCTTCTTCACCTTTTTCCATAGCGTGTAGACAAAAGCAACTCCTTAGAGTTTTAAGGAACGTGCGAACTATACCACACTTCGCAAGTGTATCTCACAACTAGGCAATGCTTTGTGTTGCTTACCTGCTTTCGGCCGGATTTTTTCGAGCACCTCTTTCAGCGCGACTGCATTGTTGCGCGCCTCACCCTTCGTGAAAAAAGGAGCGTAAGTGCGTACCACATATCTTTTAACATCAAGTAATGCGCTCAGTAAGTCTTGTTTTCTGCGTAGCTCTTACACAGAGCAGCACCGAAATTCGCTCCACCGCTCGGGCTTATGAACAAACCATTTTCTCAGCGCCACCGAAGAAGCAACTCTCTTCAGCCACAAGTCCATTTTAGACTCGTCTTTTTTATCCTATGCTGCCAAAGCCTGTCCACAAGAACGCGGTACCCCCTCATTTTTGAGGGGTTTATCGTACACGCGTTTCATCTTGATCACACCGCACGCATCTCAGGAACCCACTTCTTTCGTTGTGCGCGCGCCTGGATTCGAACCAGGGACCTCACGCGTGTGAAGCGTGCGCTCTAACCAGCTGAGCTACGCGCGCCTGACGCATAGAATACCACACGAAAGGGAAAAGGGCAAAACGCCGCGGTTGTTCTGTCCCTATGTTCCCTGACTATCCGCTTTTTAATGATAAGCATTTCCCAACCCCATCCAAGCAAAAAACCCCAACAAGAGAATAAGAAACAACACCGTGTGCCAAACAACGAAACGTACCCACCAAGTGTCGCCCCGCTGAAATGGTAAAAGATACGACGCCCCCGATCCTAAAAGAAACGCGATGCCGGCAAGCGCCCCCTTCCCCACCCAGTGGTGACCAAACACGGCCCTGAGCCAACCTTTAATGCCTCCTACAAACTCGCCGCTAATCGTGAACGCGGTTATCGCCCACAAGGCAAACAGCGCGCCGCAGGCGGCGGCCGCCACCCATCGCTCGGCATTTGCGTGGTTTTGTTCAAGAGAAGAAGAGGCATCAGGTTTCATAACAAAAAAGATATTATCGCACCGCCCCTGACACCAACACCCCCAGTAGTACCACGATAAATGCTATCGCCGCGACCACTCCCGCAAGTGCGGCAAGCGCTTCCCGCAGGGCGATATTGCGCGAATCCCATAACAGTTTGTTGTATCGCCAAATCGCAACCGCAAGGAGGAGCGTCACAAACGGCAGGAAGAGGAATAGATGTTCTTTTGCTTCCATAGCAAACGCGTGTGCCCAAGGAAACCGCCCTTGCAGAATGACCGGCTTAACCGCCTTGCCGTAGTAGGAGAGGTAATACACTGCGCCGCTTGCGTAAGACATGAAAAAACCAACCAAAGCAAACGCCGTACCCCACCAAAGCGTGCGCCACGCAGGTGTTGATCCGGACAGCGCGAACCACGCGGCATACGCACCCCCGCACCCAGCAAGACCTGCCGCGACATGAAGCGCAAGAGCAAACGCAAAGAAGGGATCCATACAACGATAATTAGACAGCTATACCCAGCGCGCGGCGCACAAAGTGCTGAACAAGGAGAACAACAAAGAACCACACAACATACGCCCCAAGGATTAGCGGAAAGGATAGGTCAAGCGAGCGCCACAAACCCAACACTAGCGCCGCGTACCACGCTGAAAACGACAACGCGCTTCCCAACACGACAGAAACACGCTGAGGCAACCACCTTGCCCGCCAGACGATTATCCCCACCGCGAGAATCGCGACGATCATCAGCTTCGCCCAGAGACGCGGCGAATAAAGATATTGCGCGTGGTCTTCCAGACGCGCGAGCACCAACAACCCAAAACCGGAAATCACCACCAACACAAAGCCGATGCGTAGCACTCGGTAGATGACTTTAAGGTCCTCCGCCTCAAACGGCTCGATAATCCCGTCGCGCAAAGCTTTGAGAAGGAAGACTTCCGCAAAGGTGGCACCTCCCGTCCCTAGTACCGTTCCCACCACATGTATCACAACAAAGAAAGTGTGCCAGTCCATACGATCGTCACTCTATAAGTTTATCACACTTGAAGCGTGATTGCTTCGTTTTTTATCCACAACAAACATTGAGCTGTTCTCCAGGTGTAAACACAAGAAAGCACGCCTGGCGAGTTGACAATCCTTGCGTTATAGTAGTGGTGTACGACGCCCCCGTAGTTTAATGGATAGAACGCGGGCCTCCGGAGCCCGTAATGCAGGTTCGATTCCTGCCGGGGGCACCAATGCAAAGAGGCGGACGCGAAGCGTTGGCCGACTCTGCGGTTGATAGCCCCCGCAGAAATCGAACCGAGGCGCCACGAATTCGCCCCGCGAAGCGAAGAGCTGAGAACTGGTGACTGATTGAGATATTACAAGAAAGATCCCGAGTGGTTCACGGCTGTCTGACGACTGCAGAACCACAAAAATGGAAAGGTGGAAAAGAGGGAGAATGGCATACCCGGCTTTCTCTAACCAAAAACAGCGCTCAGGTCTTGGTGGGTGCCAGATGGCAAGAGACAGCCCTGTTGTGTGGACCCGAGCGGATTTGAACCGCTGACCTCCGCATTGCGATTGCGGCGCTCTACCAACTGAGCTACGGGCCCTTACCGCAAGAGCTTATCAAACGACACCTACCGACGCAACACGCCCCCGCCCCTCGCATTCCGCGCGCACAAGGGAAATGAGGTGCGTGACTAGCTGTGGAAACGAAAGGCCCACAGCCGCCGCCGCTTTGGGAAACAGCGACTGCGCGGTAAGGCCCGGCAGGGTATTTACCTCCAAAAAGAACACGCCGCGCTTGGGGTGAACAATAAAATCACTGCGGGAAAAGTGGCGCAGATCAAGATGCGAATGAACCGTCCGCGCCATGCGCGCAAGCGTTTCCTTCACCTCCTTTGGGAAGTTGCCGGGACAAATTTCCTGCGTCTCTCCGCTGTATTTTGCTTCGTAATCAAAAAACGCGTGGTGCTGTGGCGGCACGATTTCCACTTCAGGCAGTGCGCTGAGCGCTTGCCCGCCCCACCCTTCCAGCACGGCAACCGTTGCCTCTCTCCCTTCAATCCACTCTTCAATGACTACTTGGCTGGAAACGGCAAACGCGCGTTCTAATGCGTCCTGAAGCTCTGCGGATGTCCACACTTTGGAAACCCCCATGCTAGATCCTGCGCGCGCCGGCTTCACCGCAAAAGGAGGGGCAGTCGCGCGAAATATGTAGCCCGCTTTTTCCTTCGGATCGTCATCAGGGCCCAACACCCACCCCCTCGGCGTGCGGACTCCTGCTTGCTGCACCACTACCCTCGTCAACGCTTTATTAAAGGCGACCGCGCTCGCCAGCCTCCCCGAGCCAGTGTAAGGGACGCCTAACTGATCCAACAACCCTTGCACGCCGCCATCTTCTCCATACTCCCCATGCAAAGCTAAAAACGCAACATCCACCTGCAGCAAGAGCCGCTGCGGCGCCATGGGTCTGCCCGCAAGATGCCACTGCCCTTCTCTGTCAATGAGGATATCAAGAGGGAGGAACTTCTCCGGAAACTCCGCAAGCGCTTCCAATACCGCCTGACCACTCTTGAGCGACACCTCATATTCATGAGATGGCCCTCCGCGGACAACCCCAACGTGCAACAAGCTCATTATGGATAGTGTACCACACCACCAACGCGCACTTTTCCGCAGTTACACCTACGCGAGCACCTTGCGTTGGCGACGTCGGTGACGCCCGATAGCAAAGCGGTGTGCTTCGGCGTTTGCTTCCAACACTTCGGTATCCCGAGCCCAAACGGGAAGTTTCCCAATAATCCTCAGCGGCTTATGCCGCTCATCCTTCACGACGCCGACAACTGGTATCACCAAACCGGCTCCCGCGACAGCCGCTTCCACTACGCGCACTTGCGCCGCCGCGCCATCAACGACAATGAGGTCGGGGAAACGCCACTCAGGATGCCGCAAACGGCGCGTGACGACTTCACGAAGCGCACTTGGGTCGTCGCCGGCTCGGGCTTCTTTAAGGAGAAAGGTGCGGTACGCCTCCCGGATGAAATTACCGCCTTCGCGCACCACCATAACCCCCACGGCTTCCTTGCCCGCGTGGTGGGCAATGTCGTACGCCTCCACGCGCCTTTCGTTCTCGGAAGCGCTCTTGGCGCGCTTTAAAAGCGCGATATCGCGAATATGCTCGAGTGACGCGATTTGATCACGCACCTTGGCGGCATATTCGAAATCTTCAGCCGCGGCGGCTTGGCGCATCTCGCGGCGTAAGGCGGACACAAGCTCGTTCTTTTTTCCTTCAAACAAACGGCAAATATTTCGGATGGTTGCTTGGTATCGTCGTAAAGCCATCTCGTCAGACGAAGGGGAAAGTCCAAGCGATTGGTAAAAACGCAATTTGGCGAGCTCAACAGGGGAAAGGTTGTCGCCCACCGGCCGCTTCGTGTCAAAAAACGGAAAGATGTTCTTTATAATGCGCAGTGCTTCTTTAATTTCCCCTCCGTGGGGAAAGGGTCCGTACACCTTGCGAATGTGCGACGCGTCGAATGTGTGCGCAAGAAGCTGTGCGCGCACGAGCAGGACTCGCGGCCATTTTTCGTTGGTGATCACCACTACCCAGTAACTCTTGTCGTCTTTCTGCCGGGCGTTGCCAGGCGGCTTGTACTGACGAATGAGCGCCGCTTCAAGCAAAAGCGCTTCAAGAACATTGGCGCAGACGCGCCACTCCAGCGTCGCAGCTTGCGCCACCGCCTGCGCTACCCGCTCTCCTCGTGTTGCCGCGAGATCCTCCCGAAAATACGAGCGAACCCTATCGCGCAAAACCGCCGCCTTCCCGATATAAAGAGGTTTCCCACGCTGATCGAGAAAAAGATATACTCCCGGCTGCTCCGGAACTGCCAACCGCTCCAAATCACTCAACCGCATACCTCTCTATCGATCAACTATAACCGAGGGCGCGGGCAAGGTAGCGCGCTGTGTGCCCCTTGCCGCTGCGAGCAACTTGTTCAGGCGTTCCCACTGCAACAATTTTACCTCCGCCGACGCCCCCTTCCGGCCCCATATCAATAATCCAATCGGCACATTTGATGAGGTCGAGATTATGCTCAATCACCACGACCGTGTGCCCTCTGTCCACAAGAGTCTGCAGGATGGCAATCAACCGCGCGACATCATCGTAGTGCAATCCAACGGTTGGTTCGTCCAAAAGATAAATGGTTTTTTGCGTGTGGGGGCGGTAGAGCTCGGAGGCAATCTTTAAGCGCTGCGCTTCGCCGCCGGAAAGCGTGGTCGCGCTTTGTCCAAGTTCCAAATAACCCAAGCCTGTATCGGCAAGCGTTTTTAGGCGGTCGTAAATTTGGGGAATGTCGCTGAAAAACGACAACCCCTCCTCCACCGTCATACGCAGAACATCATAAATATTCTTGCCGCGGTAGCGCGCCTCCAACGTGTCGCGCAGGTAGCGCTTCCCATCGCACACATCGCAGGTAACAAACACTGTCGGTAAAAAGTGCATCTCAACGGCAATCACGCCGTTGCCTTGGCACGCTTCGCAACGACCACCTTTCACATTGAACGAAAAACGGCTCGCGCTCCATCCGCGCGCTCGGGCTTCTGGGGTTTGCGCGAACAGTTCGCGAATGAAGGTGAATGCACCAGTGTAGGTCGCCGGGTTAGAACGGGGGGTTCTCCCTATGGGCGACTGGTCCACGAGCACGACGCGCGATATGTGCTCAATCCCCTCGAGAGAAGCAATATGCGCATATCTGCAGAACGCGCCCCGTTTTTCGAGTCCAGCCGACAAATTGCGATAAAGCACATCATACAACAGCGTCGATTTGCCGGAGCCGGAAACCCCCGTAATGCACACGAACTTCCCAAGCGGCACACGAACATCCACATTGCGCAAGTTGTGCACCGTCGCTCCTTTCACAAGCAATTCGCCCAACGATCGCGTTCGGCGCCGCTCAGGAACCGCAATAGCCAATTCGCCGCGCACATAACCGACCGTCCGCGATTGAGGCGCCGGATTGCGTTTGGATTTGAGGAGGGTATCGAGGAAATCAGCAACCACCACCTCGCCGCCGTGCTTTCCCGCGCCCGGCCCAATATCAATAAGATAGTCAGCCGCGCGGATAGTGTCTTCGTCGTGCTCCACAACGATCACCGTGTTGCCTAAATCACGCAAGGCAAGGAGCGTTTGAATGAGTCGTTCGTTGTCGCGCTGATGCAAGCCAATCGTCGGCTCATCAAGCACATACAGCGCCCCAACAAGCCCGCTCCCAAGCTGAGACGCAAGGCGGATGCGCTGGGCTTCGCCGCCGGAAAGCGTCCCCGCCGTGCGGTCAAGGGTGAGATATCCAATACCAACATCAATCATAAATTGCAAGCGCGTCAAGATTTCCTTCATCACGATATGCGAGATTTCGCGCTCTTTGGGCGTCAGCGGCAGTTCCAGCAAATAGCGCTGGGCGTCTTCAATGGAAAGCGTCGTAAAGTCAATGATGTTGAGCCCTTCGCCTTTCCTTTCACCTCCAAGAAACACATGTAAGGCTTCCGGGCGGAGCCGCTTGCCGCGACAGACGGGGCACACTTCCTCTTGCAAAAAGCCCGTCGTCCCTAAACCGCGGCACTGTGGGCAAGCACCATAAGGAGAATTAAATGAAAACAAGCGCGGCTCGATCTCAGGGAATGGAGTCCCGTCAGTCGGACAGACAAACCGTGAGGACAGCACTTCATTTTCCCCATCGGGATAGGTAAAGCGCACGAGCCCGCTCGCTTCGTTGAGCGCCATTTCCACAGCTTCTCCCAGACGCTCCAAAAACGCCTTTTCATTCACGCGCCATTCCGCAACGGGAATCTCATCCACGATCGCGTCGATCGTGTGGTGCTTGGTGCGGGAAAGCTCAATGCGCTCCCGTAAAGAAAAGTGCTTCCCGTCAATCACCACTTCTTCAAAGCCCTTGTGGAGCAAATCATACAGGAGTTGGTAGTATTCCCCTTTGCGCCCCACCACCACAGGGGCGCTCACGGTCAGTTTTGCGTCGTCCAAAGGGACCCCCGCGACGGTTTTTGTTTTACTGTCTGCCGCTTGCCGGTCAGAAAGAAACGTGCGAACACGATCAAGAGCAATGCGGCGAATTTCCTCCAACGAAAGGCGCGCGATACGCGCGTCGCCTTCCAAGCAGTACGCCTTGCCGATGCGCGCGTAGAGAATGCGCAGGAAGTCGTAAATTTCCGTGATCGTGGCAACTGTGGAGCGGGGGTTGTTGGAGCGTGATTTTTGATCAATCGCAATCGCGGGGGAAAGGCCAATGATTTCATCCACATCTGGTTTTTGCATTTGGCTGATGAATTGGCGCGCGTAGGGCGAGAGCGACTCAATATAGCGCCGTTGTCCCTCAGCAAAAATGGTGTCAAACGCAAGCGACGACTTGCCCGAACCGGAAAGCCCGGTAATCACCACAAGTTTGTCGCGCGGCAGACGGACGGAAATGTTCTTGAGGTTGTGTGTCCGCGCCCCTTTGATTTCTATCCATTCCTGCATATGTGTGTCGATACTCGCGCGCGAACCCCCCGCCTCTTTGCGCGAGAGGCGGGTATGATAGCACATAAAAAGCTTCCCCGCACGCAACACTGATTTAGCGCTCTTACGACGGGATCTTGCCTTGCGTGCGCAATTCTTCCTCCACAGCCTTGGCTATTTCCCCCGGTGAGACGCTCGCCTTGACAAGGTAGCGCGAGGCGCCTAACTGCTCCACGGCGTCTCGGTGCCCGTCTTCACTAAAGTTGGAAACAACTATGACGCGCGTTTGCGTGTCGCTCCGCTCGTTGCGGATATGGCGCAAGACATCCACGCCGCTCATTCCTGGAAGCAAAAGATCGAGCAAAATAAGGTCTGGGCGCAATTGTTCATATTCACGCACCGCTTCTTCTCCCGTCCTTGCGAGATGAAGTTCATACGAATACTGACGCAGCTTTTGCATAATGATGTCCGCCAAAAACGCGTCGTCTTCCACCAAAAGCACCACAGGGCGTTTTGTCGATGTGAAAGTTTTCCCGCTTGCCGCTCCCGCATCCGACTTATCTTCTTGCGGCTGTCGGGGTTCTGGAAAAGCAACGGTCGCGCTCGGTTTCGTATCAAAAAAGGTATTGATCATTGCAAGCAGTTCTTGGGGGTCAAACTCCGCTTTGATGAGGTAATCAACTACCCCAACGCGCGCCAGGCGCTGCAACTCCACCGGCTGGCCGGAATTGGAAATGACAATAACAGGAATGTTACGGCGCGCGTCCTTGAGGGCCTCGATCACTTGGTAGCCGTTCACTTTCGGCATTTGAATGTCTAACAAAATAAGATCAGCATTTTCCACCTTAAGAAACGCCAGACCGTCCTCGCCGTCGCGGCAGCGCGTCACGAGGTAACCGTTCCTCTCGAGCACTTCTGTAATCAGATCCGCAAGGATGTCGTCATCCTCCAAAAGGAGGATGTGCTTTCGAGTAATTGGCGAGGAATGGTCTTGTGCAATCATATGCTTCACATCGTGTAGTATACCATAGCACAACTATACCACATTCACCATTTTCACGATGAAGAATCGCCGGCCATCACGGGAACGTGTATGATCACCCGCGTTCCTTTACCTTCTTGACTCTCCACGGTAACGGAGCAGTGCATTTGCTCCAAGATACGTTTAACAAGGTAGAGCCCTAAACCTGAACCTTCTGTTTGTTGGAGCATCGCGTTTTTCGCGCGGAAAAACCGCGTGAAGAGGTGTTTTTGGGCTTCTTTCGGAATGCCGATGCCGGTATCCGCTACCTCTATCACAGTAAAACTGGGATCTTCTGAGGGTTTCAGACTGACATCCACCTTCCCTCCCCGGGGAGTATATTTGATAGCGTTTTCAACGATGTTGCGCAGGACATGTTGGAAGTGCACTGGATCCAAGCGGGCTTCCGGACAAGGAGAAACGCCAATCGCGAGCCTTAGCACCACTCCATGCTCTTGGGCATTCGCAAGGTGGTTGCGAACCTCGTCATCCAGCAAACGACATATATCAACTTTCTTGAGCGTGAATTGCGTGCGTCCTGATTCAATGCGATCGACATCCAGCAAATCGTTCACCAGCGCAATCATTTGCGCGTTGCTTGCTTGTGCCCGCTCAAGCACGGAGCGCTGAGCATCGGTCAACGGGCCATAATCGCCGTTTAAGAGAAGAGAAAGCGCCCACCGAATAGCCGAGAGGGGGGTGCGCAACTGGTGCGCGGCAATAGAAACAAACTCGCTTTTCTGCTGGTCGAGGCGGCGCATACGCTCGTTGGCTTCCTGAAGCTCCAAATCCCGTCTCAGAAGGAGGCGTGCCGCCTTGTCTTGCTCTTCAATCGTGCGCCGCAGGCGCTGAACGAGTTCCTCGTTATATTTGCGCATATGCGCAATCATTCGCTGGAAGGCATCAGAAAGCGCCGCAAGCTCAACGGATGACGAAGTAGGCACTTCAACGGACAGGTTGCCCTTCCCTATCTCTCTGGCAACCCGTACAAAACGAGTGAGTGGATCAAGGACATACTTTTGAAGGAGGAAAAACCCTCCAACGAGCAAAAGCGAAGTGACAAGGAGAATACTGGCTGCTTGGAGGCGGAAAGTGTCGGCGATTTGTGCCGCAAGCGATACCTGGGGGGTGATGGAAAGAGAAAAAGACGGAAGCGTAAGCGGCATTTGCATTGAAGTAACCAGCGGCGGTAAGGCGGACGACGAACGCGAGCGCGGAGTTTCTATGACGCTTTTCCCGTCTGGCCCGAGAACGACAATTGACGCCACGCCGACTTCTTGGGCAAGCACAGCAAGACGCTCGGAAATTGGCAAAAGCGTCGCCGCCCCTTCAAATACCATTCCCTCCTCAAGGAGCAATCGGGCAAACAGAATGTTTCGTTGTCCATCAAATGCGATGGATCCGTCTCGATACGGAATCCACTCAGAGGGAACAGCGCTCCAAATATCTCCTTGCCAATCAAGAAAAGGACTTTTGACTTCCCACCACACACGCCCGCTTGCCGCTTCAAAAAGCCGCAGCGCGACAAAAGATTCAGTATTCGCAAAAAGATCAGTAGCAGGAGGGGTGGAAGTCGAAGCAGCTGAAGAAGCCAGCAACGCGAATGCGGCAAATTGGTGTGCGAGTTCGTTCTCCACCTCGCGAGAAGCCACAAGAAGCGCAAGACGCGCGGCGCTCTCTTCCCGCTCCTCGAGAAGTTGAATAATGGTCATGCTCAAGTAACCAAGCGACCCTAAGGCACTCAAAACCGCCGTAACAAAAAATATGGCAATCCAGCGACCCGCGCGGATCGGACGCCGCCCGGGAGTATTGCGTGCAGTGCTCCGCGCTTCCTGCGGCATACCTACCCCTACGACAACAAGGCAACAACCACGGTTTCGTTATGAAACGCAGCATTACATCTTTTGATGTCGCGCACCTGCCCGTCGATGGGGGCTTGTTCACCATAGGTGTAAAAACCAATCGTCGGTACCGCCGCACCGACTCCCTCTTGAATAGCCCGTATTTCTACTCCACCATCTTCCCCAAGCACTTTCTTGCGCGCGATACAATTAAAAATGATAAGTGCGTGCGGCTCCCGATCCCGAAGAGATTTCCGTGCTTCCTCCCCTGCTCGCCGCGCAACCTCTATGGCCGCGTCGCGCGACCCCAGCATCAGGAAGACCTCGGCGCCTTCGGGTATTTCTCCGGCACACACGAGAGAACCGTCTTTTTGAACCTTCAGAGGATCGCGAATAATATACTCGCTGGAGCGGGGATCTTGAAATCCCAAAGGATAGGTGACGGCAAGTTGCGCCAAGGTTCCTTCGCGTATTGCGCTGGCTCGTTCCGGTCCGAGGTAGTCTTCATACAACCACACTGCCGGTTTGCCTTCAATTTCATAAATCGTTGCCCCTTGAGCGCGCGTTACTTTGTACGGGCGGGAAATGGGCGCCCACCCGTG
>RFKD01000050.1 GCA_003694545.1 Candidatus Parcubacteria bacterium
CTCGTAGGTATGGTTGATGTCGATGACCCGGCGGCGCATTTCGGCGCGGAAGCCGGACGCCCCCCCCCCCCGAACCCCCCCCCCCCCCCCCCCCCCCGCAGCGGTAGCTTCCTTACAGCTTGCTCCACAGCCTCCTGATCCGGGTATACCAACCCTGGCCGGAGCTGTTACCGTTTCACCCGATCCCCTTTCACCTGGAACCCCTGCTCTCATCAACGTTACCATCTGGAATCGTTCACCTTACGTCGCCCGTGATGTTACTGTTACGCTTGCAGGGCCAAAAGGGATATTGGCCGGACTTCCCGCCGAGTCTGCTGACACTGCCACAAAGGCAGTAGCCGTCGTCTCACCTGCTGACCATACCTGGCAATGGTCAATCGCTGAACTGGCACCGTATGGAACGGCCGTGCTTACCGGAACCATACAGGTTGATCAGCCGTTAGCGGGGCAGGCGATTGTCCTCCAGGGCCAGATTCAAGCCGCCGGTGTTGCAGAACCATGGTTCGTGCGTGGTGGCGCACTGATCGATACCAAACCACTCACGACCGAAACAACCTTTGATCCAGGACGTACAGCAACGCTCAACCTACCTGATGCACCTGTAACCGTTGAGATGCCGGCAACGCTGAGTCGTCGTCGTCTCACTGTACGGTATACCACGCAATCTGACAGGAGAAGCGTTGTACCTCCACCAGAGATCCATGGACGACCACATCTGGGTACTTTTTACCTGGAGGCCTTCGACGAGCAAGGCAAATCGGTCAGAACCTTCGATGCACCGCTGACCATTCGGGTGCGGTATACACCCGAACAACTTGCTGCACGCGGGATTGCCGAGTCAGACCTGACACTCTTCTACTTCGATGAAGAACAGAGCCGTTGGATACCGCTGCCGACAACCGTGGAGCCGGCAACAGGGATAGCCTGGGCAACCGTCGATCACTTTACTCCCTTCACACTCGGCGATGGATCGACGATATCAACCACGTATGTTCCTTCATTGCAAGGCTTTCAGGTCGGCACCTTTAGCGGTGCAATGAGCTACGGCATCCAGATCGAGGTTCCGGCAGGGCCAGGCGGATTGAAACCGGTTGTCAGCCTCTCGTATTCCAGTGCAGCCTCAGATGGACCTGGTGGATTGCGTGAACTCTGGCAGGCCGGTCCGGTCGGCAAAGGATGGTCGCTTAATGCAGGCGGATCGGTCATGCGCAACAAGAGCCTGGCCGGTAGTAACTGGGATCACTTCTCACTGGTATTTGAGGGTCGTTCATTCGACATCGTGCGCGGACAACTGCTCAGCCCATGTACTGACTATCAAAATGGAGCCGCACTTGAGTGTTGGAGCTGGCATGCGGTCGATGAGCATTTTGTGCGGGTTCGGGCTGAGCAGTCGAACGGAACATATATCTGGCGTGCCTGGACAACCGATGGTACCCGATATGATTTTACGCAACCTCTCTGGAATCGTCCCGATACGGATGTCAATACACCGGAGATATACGGATGGCTGCTGACCCAGGTCGTTGATGTACACGGGAACCGGATCGAATACCTGTACCACATTGATGTCGTCCCGGGAACAGTTTTTACCCCAACCTGGTATCTGGCCGAGATTCGGTGGGGGTTTGACGGAGCAACACCTGGCACCGGCACCCCACGCTATCGGATTACCTTCGAGACGGCCGATCGCGCAACCGGGATCAGTGCGGGAGTAGATGCAAACTATGAACACCCCTACCCAGGGAATGCATACTGGCGGCAGATCACACCTCACCAAAAATACCGGGTTGATAGCATTAGCGTCTGGAGTAGGCCGGGAGCAAACTACGAACTGGTACGGCGTCTCGTTTTATCGTATGCCTCGCTGAACGAGAGTGTTTTCAGCGATGCCCGCAACGGCCAGCGCGTGTTAACGCTCAAGGCAGTCCAACTCGTTGGGAGCGATGGAATACAGGCATTACCGGCAACAACCTTTACCTACCATCCACGAGACACCTCCGTCAATGCACCCAATCCCGGCGCGAATCGTTTGGCGACGATCACAAACGGTCAGGGTGGTAGCCTCACCATCACCTATGAAAAGACATTCCCAGCGAACAGTAGCTGGCTGGAAATAAACTATCATCGGGTTGCCAGCGTGCTGCGCAGCGAGACGGCAATTCCCGGCAGGTCAACCCAGACCCTTACCACGTACAGCTATAGCGCCCCGGCGCTCAATACACGAACCCATGCGGCAACCGTCGTGTTTGCTATGTATCCACCGAGTGGCAACGGGGATAGCCGCCAATTTATGGCCCGCCCCGAAGCGCGGGAATTTCGTGGTCATGGTCGGGTCATTACTCACGTCTATGCAGGGAATACTACGTCCACACCGTTACTCAAACGTGTGGTTGAATATTTCTACCAGGGGAACGGTGGTCCCAATCTTGACGCATTTCAGACCTGCAATCCAGCGCTGGTTACCCTCCCGAACAATCGCCTGGCAGTCAACGAGAGTGATCCCTGTTTTCAGCGGATGGTCGTGTATGAAGCCTGGAAAGGGCGACCATATCGGGTTGAGATCACTGATGAACAAGGGACACTCCTCCAGCAGACGACCTTTAGCTATCTCCACGTTCCACTCCCCTTCTTTGGCGCAGATCCACAGGTGCCAAATTCAGCAACGCTCAGTAACAATTATCGGCGAGCCGGGTTGTGGCGTGCTTTTAGCGGTGAGCAGCAACAGTGCGTCAATCTACCGGCCAATGGGTCAAGTGTTGAGCGTTGCACGGTTACGTTTTACGACCTTTCCCCTGGTCACAACACTAACAGCAATCAACAACCTTACGGCAATGTCACGCGTCGCGATCTTATCGCCAATGGGGTACTGATACGCACGACACGACAGCATCATACCATCGTTGACCAGGGGACAGTGTATCTAACCAATCGAGTGTGGGTAACAGTGGTCACCGATGGACAGGGGCAACGCATCGGTTTCAGCCTGCGTTTTTACGATGGTGCCACGACCCAGGCCGGCATTGGGACACGCGGCTTGCTGACCCGTGAGATCACGTTCAATGTGCCACCGGGCACAACAACTATCCCCAACGGGATGACGATCAGTGGACGGGATCACACCTTTACCTATGATGCGAGCGGACAGCAGGTCACCAGTAGTACCTACAGTGGAGCAGCTACCGCCACCTACCAGAACGGTACGTGGGTAGTGAGCGCACCGGGAGGTGGCAGTCCTGCACGAACTGCAACGACCGTCTATCATCAGGTCTATCGCTGGTTGCCGGTGCAGTATACCGATCCAAGTGGCGCTACCAGTCGGGCAGTGTACGATCTCCGCCTGGGCACACTGATTGAGGTTGATGGGCCGCTAAATGGTGACAACAGCTACAGTTGTACGACCAGTGCGCCAGAGACAATCATTCCCACACTGACAGACGATGTGGTGTGTGCAACATATGACGTTTTCGGGCGCACGACGTCAATCACCAGGCCGGGAGATCGGCGGGTGGAGCCGTCGCTGCGGATATGGTATGCCGATGCTGAACTGCCAGTTCGCTATACCCTCCAGGAACGCGACGGATTGAGCAGCAGCGATCCCTACCGGACAACCCATCACTTTTACGATGGATTTGGCCGCTTGATCCAGACTGCCCAGGAAACGAGCGATGGGACAGCCATCCAACGGATTATTCGAGAGAAGCGCTACGACGCTCTAGGGCGGGTCATTCAGCAGAGTCAGCCATGGCTTGTCAATGGCATGGGGGCAACCTACCAGCCACCTGATGCTCAGGTACGTTGGACGATCACAACGTATGATGCGCTAGATCGCGAACGTCAGGTCATTGATCCTCTGGGACATACCACGACCATAACCTACGGGGTAGGAGGAACAGGGAGCGACCGGTATACCATAAAGACTGTCTTGACACCACGCGGTGTGCGGACTGATTACCGACTTGACGCCCAAGATCGATTAGTGGAAGTTCTGGAATACCCCTTTAGCGGTACAGCAAGGGTCACCCGGTATCGTTACTCAGCCCTGGACCTGCTACGGGAAGTTGTGCGGAGCGATGGGAGCATAACAACCATTACATATGATGGTCTTGGGCGAAAAACCCAGCTCAATGATCCCGATGTCGGCACCTGGTTGTACGTCTACGACATCAATGGTAATCTCATCCGGCAGATTGATCCCCGCGGTCAGCGACTTTGCTACCGCTACGATGTTGTCGATCGCCTCATCGGTGTCCACGAGCGACTTGATGATGGCTGTCCAGCCGATCCGGTACACGATCAATACGTTTACCGCTACGACAATGCTGGACGCCTGATCGAGCATGCCGTCAGGGATGGTGTCACGGTACGCTGGAACTATGATGCGCGGAATCGGCGCCTTAGTATGAGTCAGAGCCTGCCGGCGCAGCCAATGCTCACCATCAGTTGGAGCTATTACGCCAACGACCTTGTGCAGAGCGTGACATATCCGGACACGAATGGCACAAGTGAGATCGTCACCACGAGCTACAACGCCGGCTGGCAACCGACTCAGCTTACCAGCTCGCTCGATGGGGTTATTGTCAGTCATGGCCGATACAATGCGCATAACCTGTTGACCGATCTCCACTACCCGAACGGGCTACGTGAACGCTGGGACTACGACGCAGCAGCCCGGCCCACCCGCTGGCTGCTGGGAACGGCCAGTGCGCCGGGGAGTATCGTTGATCGGAGCTATGCTTATGACGGTCATCACAATCTGACGCGAATTGCCGAAGGAAGCGCCATTCAGACCTTTGCCTACGACGATCGGGATCGCCTGATCCGCGCCAGTGTGCTTGATGCCACCACCCGCAGTCCGACCCTGACCATCCGGGCACGGGGCACCGCAGCCGGCGGGGTCTGGCCGAGCA
>RFKD01000051.1 GCA_003694545.1 Candidatus Parcubacteria bacterium
GCCACGGTCGGCAAGGGTCTGCATCAACCCCTTGAGGTCGGTGACGAACGCGGCTTGCCCAGAAATTCCTTGGATTTCGTTTATGGCAAGGAGAATAATGTTGCGCACGATCGCGATTATGGCGGCATTGATGATGGTAAAGGCCACGCCGTCCAGAGCGGTTTCCTTGATGGTGAGCGTGGTTTCGACGGCAGCTTGCACTGTTTGCGCAGCTAAAAGTGGACCCGGGATTTCCACCGTTAAAATCGTTTTAGCGGAAGCGGGAGTCGGCGTGAAGAAAAGAAATCCTCCCGCTAAATTTGCTGTCAGCAGTGCGCCAGCCGCAATAGTTGCGGTAAACCGTTGGAGGTATGACATCACCGCCCTATTGGTTGTCTTGCTGTTGGATTTTCGCATAGGCTCTACGAGCTTCGCTGAAAAACTTGCCGGGTTCATTAGGTCCGTAAAATACCCCGAAAGTTTCAAGCGCGTCAGCGGTGAACGCAAATGCTCTCACCAAGAGAGGTGCGTTTTCCAAGTATCCGCGTATAGCAATAGCAGCAGTGAGGGGATCCTCTTCTATACTGAGCACGCTGTGGAGGAAGGCGCGCTGGTCAACAAACAAATTCGCGATTGCGAGGTGGTGCACAACTAAAGGTTTCGGAACCTCTATGCCTTTCATCGCGGAAAGTGCGGCGTCGATTGCGGCCACATGACCCGCTAATTCTTTGATATGCGCGTAGTTTTGGGTCCGCGCCGTTCGGTAGAAAATTTGGGGCGGCGTGCTGGTCGGTGTGGGCTGCATCAAAGCCTGGGCAAGTGCGTTACCATAATCGCGAATTTGGGCAATTGTTGGGTTTTCTCGCGTTTGCACATCACCCTCTTTCCAATAGGGCAAATCCTGGAAGGGATTCTCCTTATCAGGGGGAATCAGCGACCAAATTTCATTTTGGGCTCGGAACGCAATACGCGGATCGCTGCCACGCGCTTTAAGCTCGAAATAGCGGCGCAACATACGCTGGGCCACTTCCGCGGTGAGCGTGGGCGGGCGCCTATCACTCACTGTGGATGTCGCAAAAGTCACCGCAAGGGGTTCTTGGTCAAACCCATCATTGGGTCCGGGCTTTGTGGGATCACGTTGCGTCACCACTTCTTCTCCGTCGGGTGTCCCATCCCCATCAGTATCAGGATTATCCGCGTCGGTTCGCCACAAGGATTCTTCCCAATCCAACAACCCGTCGTTGTCGCGGTCGCTCGTCGCCGATGCATTCGCTTGCTGGCTTGCTGTTTCTGCCGAGTTGGGTGCCTGAGTTCGTGTTTTGTTCTCAATCTGCAACGAAAATGACGGCACCCCAAAACGGGCTATAAGCGCGACCAGCACCACAAGAACACCCACACCAGTAGCGATGACAACAGGACGGTTCCGTAGCATTACGCCTAGTCTAGCACAACGCTTCTTCCGCGTAATATGTCAACCTGTGGACGAGCGCAGGGAGCTCGCGAGCGCTTGCCACTGAGCGACAGATACATCTTCTGCGCGTTGCGAAGGCGATATGCCGACTTGTGCGAATGCGGCGGCAACCCGATCTTCCGGAAAATGGCGGCGGAGGATGGCAAACAACTGTTTGCGCCGCTGGGAAAAACCGAGGCGCGCTAAATCCATCACATACGGAGCAAGCGGATTTGGGGTTATGGCGCTGATGCTGACAATAGCAGAATCCACGTTTGGTTTCGGGAAAAAACTTCCTGCTCCCACGCGCCGAACGATTCGGGGAGCGCCGTGCAATCGCACCCAAAGAGCCGGCAAGCTCATCTTTGGGCTTATGAGACGCTGCGCGACTTCCCACTGAACCATCAGAACGACCCGTTTCGGTAAGGGGCGCTCAAGAAAAATGCGCCGCAGTAAGGTGCCGGTGAGGTGGTAGGGAATGTTGGCTGCGATAACGTAGGGCTTCCCGGCTGCCAAAGGAGCAAGAGTGAACCTTCGCGCATCGCCGGCAAATATCTCAAGGCGGAGGTCGGTAAGCTCGCCGCGCAGTTTTTCCACGAGCTCCTCGTCAATTTCTATCCCAAAAACGCGCTGGAACCGCTCCGCAAGCAGGGCTCGCGTCAAGACGCCGGTGCCGGGGCCAATTTCAATGGCAACCGGCGCGCCATCGCGCGCGGCCTCGCGCGCGATGGCGCGCGCTATTCCTGGTGCCGTTAAAAAATTTTGGCTGAGGGACCGCTTCGGGCGCGCCATATGCTCACTCATCCAGGTAAATCACCCGAAGAGGCTCGCGCGCTTCCTCCTCCGCTTGCACTGGTTCGAGATATGACGGGTCGATTTCAGAGAGAAACGACGAAGGCGCTTGGACAGAGCGGTTCCCAAAGAGCATCCTGCTTTGCGCCCACGAGAGCCACAGTTGCTTCTGTGCCCGCGTCATTGCCACATACATCAAGCGCCGTTCTTCCTCTTCGTCGCGCGAAGCGTCGTTCAGTCCGGCGTAGGAGGGAAACAGCCCTTCTTCCAGCCCAACCACGAACACCTCCGCGAACTCCAACCCCTTCGCGGCATGCACCGTCATCAGCGCCACGCCTTCGTGGTTGTCGCGCAGGGTGTCTTGGTCGCTCTCCAGCGCCGCTTGCGCGAGCATTTCTTCGATCCCCGCAGGCGGCGCGTGGTGGTCGTATTCAGCCGCCAACGACACCAATTCTTTAAGGTTTTCAGCGCGCTCTTTATCTTCCTCGCTTTTACTGGCTTCCAGCATTCGTAAATAGCCGGTAAGTTCCATGATGTGCCGTATGGCGTGCGAGGCCGGCTCAGTGGCAAGAACAGCCGCCACCGCTTTCAAATCGCGACGCAAGGAGGCTACCGCATTGCGCGCGCGTGCGGCAAGCGTGTGTTCCCGTTCAGCAAGCAGAGCCGCGAGCGTTGCCTTGCCGATACCGCGCGGCGGCGTGTTTGCGATACGGGCAATGTCGGCAGTGGATTGCGGGTTGAGAGCCGCCCGGGCGTACGAGAGTATGTCCTTCACCTCCTTGCGCTCAAAAAAGCGCGTCCCCACCACTTTGTATGGTACACCCACCCGCAAGAGAGCCTCCTCCAACACGCGCGACTGGAAATTAGCCCGGTAGAGAACGGCAATTTCGCGAGAAGCAACCCCCTCCTGGAGGCGTTCTCGAATCGTGCGTGCCACGAAAGCCGCTTCATCATGCTCGTCGTATGCCGCGTACAAACGCACGGGTGAGCCCTCTTCATTGGTGCTGTGGGACACCTTGGGAATGCGGTTGCGGTTGCGCGATATCAGCTCGTTAGCGGCGGCGACGATCGTTTGGGTGGAGCGGTAGTTTTCTTCGAGGATAATCTGCGCTGCTCCGGGAAAATCGCTTTCAAAATTAAGCATAAAACGAATACTTGCCCCTCGCCATGAGTAGATGTTTTGATCCACATCTCCCACGACGCAAATATTTTGCTCTTTGCCGACCAGCAGGCGCAGGAGTCGGTATTGCACGGCATTAGTGTCTTGAAACTCGTCCACATGAATGTAGCGCCAGCGCTCTTGCAAGATCTGCTGTATCTCCGTTTGGCTCTCGACAAGCAGAAGTGTGCGCGAGAGGAGGTCGTCAAAATCAAGGGCATTGGTGCGTTGCAGGGCGTTTTCGTACCGCTCCCACACCCGAACCACTATTTCTTCAAATGGTGTTGCTGCGCGATCCCGATAGGCGGAAAGCGTGGTCGCGTCGCCTTTAGCGCGGGATATGGCGCTCAAAAGAGCCCGTGGTTCCCATTGTTTTTCCGCGCCGAGTTCCCGCAGAGAATCCTTGACGATTTTCAGAGAGTCCGCCCTGTCGTAAATGCTAAACGAGCGGGGAAGGCCTGCTTGGGGCGCAAACTCGCGGAGAATACGCACCCCAAGCGAATGAAAGGTTGCGAGAAGCGGTTCCCGCGCGGAGGGGGCGAGATTTCCAAACAGCAGTGCACGCACGCGATCGCGCATTTCTCGGGCGGCCTTGTTCGTGAAGGTGATGCCGAGGATCGTCTCGGGCGGCACACCTGTGGCAATGAGGTGCGCTATACGATGCGTCAGCACGCGTGTTTTTCCGGATCCGGCTCCTGCCACAATCATCACGGGCCCGTTGAGGCGGTGGAGGGCTTCTTGTTGCGCGGGGTTGAGGGCGGCAAAGAGCGGGTTTTGGTGCGTGTCATTCATTGGCACCATCCTACCACACGGCAGCAGAACACCCGACTTTGCGTTTTGGCGCGTCTTTGCGATTCTCAGCCACCGTTCTGACGGCTTGCGCGCTGGGGTTGACGGAACAACTGCTCGGGGTATAGTGGTTTTGGCCATAGCCTCCCGAGGGGCATGGTGTTTAGTTTTCGGCTTATTTTATCCCAAAACACAGCACAAGAGGGCGATGGAAGTAGTTGGTGTCGCCCCCCCATACGGGAAATGTTCCGTAAATCCAGCACGGTGCTGTGCGTCAGTCTTACTGTAGCTGTGCTGCCCGTGCTGGCCTCTGGCGTCCGGCAGGAGCACCCTGCTGGAGATGCGGCAACCACCGCGTTCGAATTGGCGCATGAAGGCGATAAGATGGGAGATGTCTTATCGGCGGCTTTGTTGGCGCCGCCTTCCTCTGGCGGAGTGCTTGGAGGCCCCGCTGTCCCTGTTGTTGATGGGGTGGCGCTTGCCGCTGAGGGGTCAACAGGGAATGATGTTTTGGCATCAGACATCCCCGCTTCGGACCGCATCGCGTCGTATATCGTGCGCGAAGGTGATACCCTTTCGCAAATCGCGGAAATGTTCGGAGTGACTGTCAACACGATCCGTTGGGCAAACAACCTCACTTCGGCCGACCTCATCACTCCGGGCCAAGAACTTCTCATTTTGCCGGTGAGCGGGGTGCGCTACACCGTTAAAAAAGGAGACACGCTTGAGAGTGTCGCCAAGGAACTGCATGGCAATGTGCGCGAAATTATCACATACAATGGGCTCAAAGAAGGAGAGCCTTTGCGGCCGGGGACCACGATTGTCGTCCCGGGTGGGGAATTGCCTGAAGTACACCACCGCACGCCCCACAAGGCTTCCACGCCGGTACGCAATGTTGCAGGCAATTACTTTATTCACCCCGTGCCGGGCGCGGTGCGCAGTCAGGGCTTGCACGGATGGAACGCTGTTGATTTAGCGGCGCCAATCGGTACCCCCATTCTCGCCTCCGCGTCAGGCAAGGTTATTGTCGCCCGTCCTTCAGGTTGGAACGGGGGCTATGGAGCGTATATTGTGATTGAGCACGACAACGGCACACAAACCTTATATTCGCACCTTTCCAAGGTGGCCGTGTATGTCGGGCAAAGCGTCGTGCAGGGGCAAGTCATTGGGTATGTAGGCTCCACAGGTCGCTCGACGGGCCCCCACCTTCACTTTGAAGTGCGCGGAGCCCCAAACCCGTTTGCGTACTAAATAAACCAAAAACATCTCGCTTGCTTGCAAAGAGGCAGAAGGAGGGTTACCTCTCCTCCGGGGCGGAGAGATCGAGCCAGAGATCTGATCCTTTTTCGGCAAAACAGAGCGCAAAGTTATACCACACTTTCAAATGAGAGCGCTGGTGGCTAACGGTCGCGAGAATGGTGTAACACCCGAGTTCTCGCGCTTTTTCTACAGCGGCACGCATGAGCTGCGTGCCCACCCCTCTTGCGGTGCGGAGGGTGCACGAACACTTCCTCCAAAAGGGTGTATCACCCTTTTGAGTTATGGACCAGAAAAAGAAAACAAAACCTAACTCCTCTTTGTATTCCTTTAAGAAAATACGAAGGGCGGTGGCGACAAGGGGGAACATTCAACCTGCACGGCAAGACCTCCTTACCGCGGCATCCATTTATCCTATCCAACATTCACTCCGCTTCCCTAGTTACCCACCCTTCTTGCGCTGCAAGGTGGTGGCACGCCACCGCGGCGGCTGCGGCAACATTAATGCTGGACACTCCCTTGCGCATTGGAATGCGAAGCCCCTGGGTGGCGAGCTTCGCCAGCTTGGGTGGCGCGCCGCGCCGTTCGCCGCCAAGGATGAACCACCCGCGCTGGGGAAGCGGTGTGGTGGGGGAAAGCGGCGTTGTTTGTTCCCCACACGCGAGCACAACGCGCGGTTCCGGGCGTCCTGACAAGAACTTTGCGGCTTCGGATTGAGAGAGGGTGACAACCGGCAGCGCCCACTGCAGCCCCGCCGCCGCCCGCACGACGAGCGGGTGCCAGAAAGAAGGCGTATCTACACCCACGATCCCGCCCCAGCCAAACGCCGCGGCTATGCGCACGCAAGCGCCAACATTGCCGGGATGCGTCAGGTTCGCGAGAACCAATTTTGCCCGCTCAGAGCTCTCCATTTCCTCAAAGCTCCACGCACGTTTGCGCGCAAGTGCAATAACCGGTGACGGAATCTCTCTACCTAAAGTGGCGCGCGCAAATGCATCAGGAGAAACAGGCTGAAGGAGCGCCCCAAGGCGCTCGGCAATATCAGGGGCGAGCGTCGAGGCAAGCCTATGCACCTTTTTCGGCTCTGGTGAAAACACACCAAACACTTCAGCCCCAAATCGCAAGGCGTGCTTCAGGGGCTGTATGCCTTCAATAAGCGCCACATCGCCCCTGCCGTGGCGCGCGTCATCGCACTGTTGTATCCATAACGGGGGCGCGCTCATACGGGAAAAAGCCCGCGCGGGCGGTACGCGATTGCTTCTTCAATATGCTCCCGCCGAATGATATCGCTTTCTTCCAAATCTGCGATGGTGCGCCCCACGCGTAGGACCTTATGATAGGTGCGCGCCGAAAAACGCAAACGCTGAGCCGCGGCGCGCAACAGAGAAAGAGCGGTATGTTCCGGTGCGAACAGCGACACATCGCGCGTCGGAAGGCGGCTATTGAGGCAGCCGCGTTGTTTCTGCCGGGCGCGGGCGCGCATCACCCGTTCGCGCACGGCGGCAGACGGCTCCCCTTGCGAGGCACCTTCGAGAGTTTCGGGGGGCACCTCTCCAACCTCCACCCACACATCAATACGGTCGGTAATGGGGCCAGAAATGCGTTTTGCCACACGGGCCCGTTCGCGCGGATCAATAAGCTCTGTGTCGCGTTCGTGTCCGCGCGTGGGGTTAAAGGCCACAACCACCAAGGCTTGAGCGGGATACACCACACTGCCCCGGGCGCGCGCGACGGTGATGTGCCCGGATTCCAACGGCTCGCGCAAGGCGTCAATGGCGCGGCGATCAAACTCACTTAATTCGTCCAAAAATAAGACGCCACGGTGCGCCAGCGTTATTTCACCAGGGCGCAGGGCGCTCCCGCCGCCAACCA
This sequence comes from Candidatus Parcubacteria bacterium, assembly GCA_003694545.1. Lineage (GTDB taxonomy): Bacteria > Patescibacteriota > Minisyncoccia > Phycocordibacterales > UBA12088 > J119. The sequence goes on from RFKD01000051.1 coordinate 7,299, forward strand.
ATGCCGCCACCGAAGCCGTGTGGTGGGGGGATCGAAAGGGTGGTGTGTCGCAGAGCGCGCCGTCGGGGAGATTCCCTGCAAGGGAATGGATAGCGGAAACCTCTAGCGCCTCATCGCGCGACAGCGGGGGGAGAATACCCGCAAGGGCTCGAGCGAGCATTGTTTTCCCTGTTCCCGGCGGCCCCCATAAGGCAATGTGGTGGTTTCCCGCTGCGGCAATTTCAAGGGCGCGTTTTGCGTGGGGGTTGCCGCGAATGTCGAGCATATCAACTTCTGGCGCACTGGCCGGCGTTGCAGGGCACGGCGCGGCCGGAGGAAGCAGCTGTTCCTGAGAAAGATGACGCAGAACATCTTGCAGTGAGGAAGCGCCGTACACTGTAAGCTGATCGACCAAGGCGGCCTCCGGAGCATTCTGGGCTGGGACGACAAGTTCTCGTATGCCCCGGCGTGCGAGCGTGCGCGCGGCCGCTAACACTCCCCGAATGGGGCGCAACGAGCCGTCAAGCGCCAATTCTCCCAAAAAGGCCATCTCCAAGGGAGGCGAAGTGATGCAGTTGTGCGTCGCCAAATACGCAAGCGCCAAGGGCACATCAAACACCGCCCCTTCTTTGCGCACATCCGCGGGGGCAAGGGCGAGCGTTGTGCGCTTGGGGCGCGTTGCCGGGGTAAAGCCGCATGAGCGAACTGCCGCGCTAATGCGGTCGCGCGCTTCGGCGACCGCCTTATCAGGAAGTCCGATGATGGAAAGCGAAGCGGGGATAGCGTCTGTTGTCTCCCCTTCAATGGTGATGACAACGCTTTCAGGGTAGGCGGGTTGGGCGCTCATGACGCGCGCAATGCCCATACGCACTGCGTCTCTCCAACCTACAAGGGGAGCACCTCTTCTTCCTCACGCTCGGCAATAGTTGTTCGCGCGGCTGGGTCTGCGAACAAGCGCTCCCGCTCAATTGGTTTGCCGGAGATTTCTGAAAAACCGTAAGAACTCTCTTCCATCTTACGCAAGGCGCGTTCTATTTTCGCGCGGCGCACTTCCAGCTCGCTCAAAATGGCATTGTTGTCGATAAGTTCCTCAAACTTATCCGCAACCTCACTCTTATCGGAAGCGTCTATTTCTATATCTCCCACGGAAGGCTCCCAATCTGCTTTATTGGTAGGATCTCGCGCTCCGAATTGGGCAAGCTGCTTTTCCACCTCGGCAAGCTCGGCTTCCAGCATGGCGCGCAGTTCGCGTAAATCTTCGGGGCTGAGATTTGGATGTTGTTGCATAAGCGTATAGTAGCGCAAGAATCGCTAGGGCGCAATTTGCTGGGAGCGCCGCAAACGGGAGAGAATTTCGTAGTAGGTGGTGCTGTTGGTAGTGATGATAAGGTGTCTGCGGTCGGCAAAACCGTATACCACGCGCTCTTGCTCTTGCGCGTCGCGCAAAATGCGCACATCGTTGTTGCGTACCAGCGAGTCTTTAAACTGAGCATTTTCGCGCTCCTGCGCAAGTGGCGCGCCGAAAAGCGGGGAGAAATCCGCAAGGAGGTATGGTTCCCACGAGAGCATACCACGAACGCCTTCTTCAAATGAGCGAACGCGCAGAATTACGTACGAAGGCTTGTTGCGGTAGCCGTGGAAGCCGAACATAAACGGTTGCTCAAGAACAAGCTGGAGCGACTCAGGAATATGTGCCCTCAACAAAGAAAGGAACTCGGCGGCGCTTATGGGCCGTTGCGACTGCCGTTCTGGTTTTACCGGATATACCGCTGCCACGCTGCCGAGCGCGAGTTCTGATGCTTGGCGGGTTTTTTCCAAATCCTGCAAGATGATTGTTCGATTTACTTGTGGCGAAAGTTGGTAGGTGAGAATAATGTCCGGTTTAAAAAATTGTGGCAGGGCGCGGTCAGGTCCTTCGGTTATGAGAACTGGGGCTGAACGAAACAGGAATGCCCAACCTAACAATCCCGAGCCTCCCAAAACAAAAAGGGCCGAGAGCGCGGCAAGCGCTATGTCGCGCGGCCTCCAATGTTTTTTCCTCGGCGACGCGGATGTGTCAGCGCTCTTTTCACGCGCTTGACGCTCGGCTTCCAAGGCTGCGACGGTTGTCATGCGCAATTTGCCTGTGCGGACGACTCGGTCTATGTCTTGCTGGAAGGTGTGTATCGGGCTCACGCCTGCACGAATGGTTTTGCGAATTTCGTGGCCTGGTGGCTCTTGGGCCTCTTCTCGAGGTTGGGTGCTTTCTGTGGAGGAGGGCGCCACCTTGTTGCCGGGAGGTGGCGCTGGAGGGAGGTGACGTGCAGGGCGCTGAGAAGGAGGGGGTGGCGCGGGAGGCAAGTGGCGGGTGTTGGGGGCGCCGAACCGTGTCCCGCTGAGGAGCGTGTGTTTGATTGTGCTCCAGCGGGAAGAAGAGTCCGGACGCTGCTTTGAGGATCGCGGCCGACGGTGCGGAGGGTCAACAAACACACGCGCCGTTCTCTCGTCCAACCCCTCTACGGCGTCATCTTGCAGGGTAGTTTTGAGTTCTCTTTCGCTCCTTGCAAGGAGAGAATGAAGCGCCGCTGTTTCATCAACGCCTTGAGCGTCCTGCTGGCTCGGTGGCTCTGTTGAACTGTGTCGGCCGGGCGTGTTGGGGACATCGGCCATACGACGGTTACGCGTGACGGCTCCGCGGTTGGTTATAGCGGTCGCGGTCGTGACGGGATTGGTCGCGATTGGGTTGATGGGTGTGGTTGTGGTAAGGGGTGATGCCCTTGCGGCTTGCGAACTCAGGATCAGCCATTTTAATTGAGAGACTAATGCGGTCTTTTTCGTCAATTCCTTTAACTACCACCGGCACGCGTTCTCCAACCGCAAGCACATCCTCCACCTTTTCTATGCGAAACGGCGCGATTTCTGAAATATGCACCAACCCTTCAGCGTTGGGTCCGATTTTTACGAACGCGCCGAAATCAGTAAGGCGCACCACTTCTCCTTCCAAACGATCTCCAACTGCGAAAACACGCGTCAGTTCTTCTATTTCTGTTTTTGCCTTCTCCGCCGCTTCCGCTTTGCCAGCGATATATACCACGCCATCATCTTCAATGGTGATGTCGTCAACTCCCGTGCGATCTTTAATGCCGTTGATAGTTTTTCCGCCGGGGCCAATCACGAGGCCGATCATATCTTTCGGAATGGTGATAGTGATGAGGCGCGGCGCTAAGGGGGAGAGTTCTGGCCGGGGGGCGCTGATTGCCGCTTCCATAACATCCAAAATATGCGCCCGCGCTTCTTTGGCTTGCGCAAACGCTTCCGCGAGGATGGGGAGCGGGACCCCCGCTATTTTAACATCCATCTGGACGGCGGTAACGCCGTTGCGCGTTCCGGCGACCTTAAAATCCATGTCTCCATGATGGTCTTCCGGGCCTTGAATATCTGTCAGCACAGTGTGCTTTCCTTCCCACAACATCAATCCCATCGCAATCCCCGCAACGTGGCGCGCGACAGGAACGCCGCCATCCATCAAGGCGAGCGATGAAGCGCACACGCTCGCCATTGAACTGGAGCCGTTGGAAGTCATCACTTCAGACACGAGACGAATAGTGTATGGGAACACCTCTTTTGGCGGGATGACGGGGAGCAGTGCCCGCTCCGCAAGAGCTCCGTGACCCACAGCGCGTCGGTTAATCCCGCCAAGACGCCCCGTTTCCCCCGTGCTATACGGGGGGAAGTTGTAGTGGTGTATAAACCGTTTCGGGGTGCTGTGGTGCTCGATAGTGTCTAAGATTTGCGCGTCGCCGGGTCCGCCGAGAGTGAGCGCGCTAAACACATGGGTGTCGCCGCGGTAAAAAATGCCAGCCCCGTGCGTCATTGGCGCGATGAGGTTAGTGTAGGCTTTGATAGGGCGCAGTTCGTTGTGTTTTCGGCCGTCGGGACGTTTCCCCTCCTCCACCACGAGCCGGTGCAACGTTTTGTCGGCTTCTTCTTCAAACAACGCTCCCGCACAGCGCGCTTCCTCAGGAGGAAGCGCGCTGTGCGCTTCTTTGACCCATTCCTCCTTACACGCGTTGAGCGCGTGGGACCCAGGAGTGTTTGTCATCAGCGCTGCCTCCAATTTTCCTGGAGCAAGGATGCTTTGCGTGAAGAGCCGTCGCAGCGCGTCGGGGTAATCGGCGAAGCTCAAGGCGCGCTTTTGCTTGCCGATGCGCTCGATGATGTCGTGTTGCCAAGCTTGGAGCCGCCGGTGGATCTCTTGGGCGGCCTTCATTGCTTCCAAAATTTCTTCCTCGGAAACCTCTTTTGCGCCAATCTCAATCATATTGATAACTGCGCCGTCGCCACACGCCAGCAGTTCGTAGCGGTAGTCGGCATGTTCACGCTCAGTATAAGTTGGATTCACGATGCCCGCGCCGTTGTTGGAGCCAATGCGCACCGCGCTTATTGGCCCGTTCCAAGGAATGTCGGAGGTCGCCAAAGCAAGCGAAGTGCCAATGATTCCCAACACATCAGGGTCGTCCTCATCTATGGAGAGTATGGTCACCACCACTTGCACCTCGTTGCGCAGGCGGTGGTCAAACAGGGGGCGAATAGCTCGGTCGACCACTCGGGCGGACAGAATAGCTTCTTCCGATGGGCGTCCTTCTCGGCGCATAAAGCGCGAGCCAAGGATTTGCCCGGCCGCGTAGTATTTTTCTTCGTATTCAACTGTGAGAGGGAAAAAGTCAATTCCCTCCCGCTCTGGCCCCATAACGGCGGTAACCAACACAACGCTGTTGCCGTAGCGCAACACCACCGATCCGTTCGCCTTTGCGGCAAGGTCGGGGAACGAGGCGGTGAGCGTTTTTCCGCCGATATCAATGGTAAAAGTAGGGGCGTTTTCCATAGGGTTGTCATTACGCGTCAAAAGGGTAAACTCCAAAAACACCGCACAAGCCGATCGCGGCGTCTTACTGACTTAGGGTAGCAAATTACGCGCGAATCGGCTACTCGCACAACAGCAAGGCGCTGTTGCTTGCACGCATGAGGAAGAAGGTTGTTTATAGCCCGGAGCGGCGAGGTCTTGAAGTGGTTTTAGGGCGCAGTGTGTAACGTCGAGGGTCGGCGTCCATGTCGGTAAAAATATCTGCTGCCTCCTTAAGCGCGAGGGCGGTGGATCTCCCAAACGATATGATTTCCACTTGGCACCCTTCGCGCATTTTGAGGTAATGAACTAAAGGAACAAAGTCGCCGTCGCCAGAGGCGATAACCACAGCGTCAAGTTTGGGCGCGAGTTTAATGGCGTCCACCGCCAATCCCACATCCCAATCAGCCTTCTTCTGTCCCCCCACGAACACTTGAAGGTCTTTTTCTTTTGTTTCAATGCCTAGTTTGGAGAGGGCCTCAAAAAACGATCGTTCCTCCTCCCCTTCCGTCCGGATGACATACGCGACCGCCCGCACCAACTGTCGCTGGGTGATGGCTTCTTTGAGAAGTTCGGCAAAATTAACCCGCGTTTGATACAAATGCTTCGCGCTGTGGTAGAGATTTTGCGTGTCGATGAACACGCCAACACGTTGGGCGGGGTGCCGTGCGGCGGCCATACGGTTATTTACGCAGACCCAGCTTCTTCACGATCGTGTTATAGCGTCGGGCGCTTTCTCGCTTGAGATACTGTAAGTGGCGCCTGCGATCGGCGACCAACCCCAACAGGCCGCGGCGCGAATGGATGTCGCGGGGGTGCTTTTTCAAATGTTGCGAAAGCTCATTGATGCGCTCCGTCAGGATGGCAATTTGCACCTCGGGAGACCCTGTGTCCTGCTCGTGCGTCTGCGTTTGCGCGATAAGTTTCGCCTTCTTTTGTTTCGTGATCATATGCAAAACAAGGTAGCACAAGACGAGCCTCCGCGCAAGATGCCCTTACCTCAGTTGGGCGGCTCTTTGGCGGTGGCAGGTTTTTCATTGGCGAGCGGTGAGGAGATTAATGAGGGGGTTGTTATGTTGTGCGACATTGCCTGTGCTATTCTTAATAAGTGGCGGGGGTTATGCGTAAAGTATCGGCGCCACGTTTTGAGACCTGTTACGGCTCACCTTGCGTTCCCATAGCATCCTACTACCTGTCTTTTTCATCACATGTTTCCTCAATATGCCGCGCGAGGCGACGCAACTTGCCAAGCTCAAACAAGCCTTTCTTGAGCACTTAGAGCTCGAGCGCGGTCGAGCCGTGCCTACCATTGCGGCTTACGACCGCTACCTCTCACGTTTTTTTGCTTTTTCTGGCGCCCGCGCCCCCGCGGATATCACCGAGCAAGCTATCCGCGATTTCCGCTTTTGGCTCAACCGCCAGCCGGGGCGCGAGCGGGGCGCAACGGTTAAGCGGCGGACGCAAAACTACTACCTTATTGCGCTTCGCGCCTTTTTGAAATTTTTGCGACGGCGCGGCATTTCCGCGCTTTCTCCAGAGCGCATTGATCTTGCGAAAGTTGGCGAGCGAGACATTGAAGTTTTGTCTGTCGCGGAGCTCGAGCGCTTATTGGCGGCTCCTGAGGGGAGCGACATCCGTTCGTTGCGCGATAAGGCGCTCCTTGAGCTTTTGTTTTCCACGGGATTGCGAGTGGGAGAGCTCACGCGCCTCAACCGCGACGACATTGATCTTTCACGCGACGAATTTTCCGTTCGCGGCAAGGGCGATAAGGTGCGCATTGTGTTCCTTACGCCTGCTGCCAAGGAAGCACTGCGGGCGTATCTAGACGCCCGCGGCGATGTAAGTGAGGCGTTATTTGTTCAGCATGGGCCGCGGGCGCGGGGCGGACGGGAAACCCGCCTTACTTCCCGCTCGGTGGAGCGCCTCATCAAACATTATGCCGCGAAAGCGGGCATTGTGCGGCGCGTAACCCCCCATATGATCCGCCACTCGTTCGCGACCGATCTACTGATGAACGGCGCCGATATTCGAGCGGTGCAGGCGCTTTTGGGCCACGCGCACCTCGTTACCACGCAAATCTACACCCATGTCACTGATCGGCATTTGCGCGAAGTGCACAAACAATTCCACTCGCGCAACCGCGCGCGCAAGATGTGATAGAGTACGCGTTAATGCGCCTCGTCTCATGGAATGTTAACGGTTTGCGCGCGGTGGTGCGCAAGGGGGCGTGGCGGCCGTTTCTCCAGCGTTTTGCCGAGGCTGATGTAATCGGCCTTCAGGAAATAAAAGCCACCCCTGATCAGCTCCCTCCAGAGGCGCGCGCTCCAGAAGGGTGGCGCGCCTACTTTCACCCCGCGAGCGTTAAAAAAGGCTACAGCGGTGTTGCGCTTTACACCCGGCGGGAGCCTGATGAAGTGCGCTATGAAATGGGATTTACCGACGAAGAAGGCAGAATTCTTGGAGCTCGCTTTGGCGATCGTTGGGTATTTTCCGTCTACTTTCCCAACGGAGGAGGCGCGCCCGAGCGCTTTACCTACAAACTTGATTTTTACGCCCGCGTGCGTGACGAAGCGGCGCGTTTGACGCAAAGCGGATTTTCCGTTGTGTTGATGGGGGACTTTAATGTCGCGCACCAGCCGATCGATTTAGCCCGCCCCAAGGAAAACGAAGGAATGATTGGCTTTCACCCCAAGGAGCGTGCGTGGTTCTCTTCCCTTCTTGCGGCGGGATTCGTCGACTCGTTTCGCCACTTGTCTCCCGCCCAAGAAGGCGCCTATTCTTGGTGGGATCTTATTACCCGCGCTCGCGAGCGCAATGTGGGCTGGCGCATTGACTACATTGTCGTGCCGCGGCAAGACGCAGCGGGCATACAGGAGGCCCAAGTGGTGCAGGATGTGCTCGGCTCGGACCACTGCCCGGTCGCACTTACGCTTGATGAGGTATAAAGGACACAAAGAAAACATAAAAGACAGTTATCCACAGGTTTGTCCTTTACAACTATTCCCCGCAGGTGTAATATCTTCTTCGGATCATAAATTAAGAGTGTGTCGCCACCACATTCGTTTGTTCTTTCTGTTCTTTGCGGGATCGTTGGACCAAGGGCGAGTTGGAGAGAGGTTTCCCCCTTCTCAACTCAACAAGCTCGAAAAGGTAGCGATCCACGAGCGGCTTTCAGCCGCAAGAGCGCCTGCTGTCCATAGATGGAGCGGGGTCTGGGAGGTGAAAAAATCCCCTCGCCTTTTCACCTTCGAGATCCCGCCCCATCACGGGCACATTGCAGGCGCTCTTTTGCGTTTTTTAGGGCAGATTATGCAATTTTTTCAATCCATTTTCCACCATTGATTTGTTTGTTCCTTGTTGAGAAAATATAGCAAATGTTTCTTAAGAAACAGCGATAATTTACCGAATTTTCGCGAAATATGTTTTCACGTGAAAACACCGGCGCCCATATGCACGCTCTACCCTTTGGGCCTTTCGGTGTACGGCGTTTTTTTTTGGAACCTCCAGCTAATGATGTTTAAAAGAAAGCAGCTAACTGGGTGTATAGTTCTATTTTGGCTTTATTTTACAAGAAATTTTTTAAAATTTGAAAACTTTCACGATTCTGAGGAGGCTGTGTCTCTTCTCGACTGCATTTTTAATTGTTTTTTATATTTTGATATGGGATTTATCAGTAAATTTTTATATGGTTTCTTAAGAAACAACACTTTTGTTTTCACGTGAAAACTAAATGATAACGCAATAAAAAAGCGACTACCTACATTCCAAACCATCCCTGTTTCTTTTTGGCTTGCGTTTGGAAGTGCTCGCTACACCACGCCGTATTTTTTCAAAATCTCCTTTGTGGCGGCCTCTTCTGCCTCTTCTTTGGTTTTTTTGCCTTTTTCTCCAATCTGCCGCAGTTCTTCCTCTGGGAGAGCAAGGAGTTCTTGAGCTCGCGCGAGAAGGTACTCTCTGTTGTTTTTGGAAGGGTCTTCAAGTATCTCTTCGAGCAGAGCATGGAGCACCCAGCCAATCGCAGGCCCTGGTTTCACGTGAAAATGTTCCATAAGATTCGTCCCGTTGATAGCCAACATACTCACGGAAATCGGATCGCGCAGCGCCTGCTCCACCATTGCGGTGTATTTACGAAGCCGAAACGGCTGCTCTTTGGGTTTGCCGCTTCCAATGCGGTCGCACATACGCAGGTGGAGAAGATCCCAAATGTTTTCTTTTCCTACACGCTGGATGATGCGCCGAACGGCAGAGAGGGTAATTTTCTCGGGGTCAGCGAAAAACATATGCCAACGGACAAGCGCCACAACCTTATCCCGCAAGTCGTGGGGAAACTTTAGGCGGTCAAGCGCGCGTTTCGTGATCGCCGCCCCAACCACCTCATGGTTGTAGAATGTGTGGTCTCCCAAGGCCGGATCGTATGCTTTTGTGGCGGGTTTGCCGATGTCGTGGAGAAGGGCGGCAAGACGCACCGCAAGAGAAAAGTTTCGGTCGGCGGCATGCTGTACGGAGCGCACAAGATGCTCAAACACATCGTAAATATGGGAGCGGTTTTGCCCAACATCATAGGTTTCCTCAAGCTCGGGTAACACATAGCGCATAAGGCCGGTTTGGCGCAGCAACGCCATGCCAACTGCCGGGCTGGGGGAGGCAATAATGCGGATAAACTCATCACGAATTCGCTCGCGAGAAATGTGCTCAAGCAGGGGGGCGTTTTGCGCAATAGCAGTGAGCGTTTCCCCTTCAATGGCAAGGTTCAATTCAGCGGCAAGCCGAATGGCTCTCAACATCCTTAGTGCGTCTTCAGAAAACCGCTGATTTGGATCTCCTACCGCTCGGATAATTTCCCGGCGTAAGTCCTCCAATCCGCCAAAGGTATCTATTAAATTTTCACGTGAAATAGAGTACGCCATCGCGTTGATGGTGAAATCGCGCCGCGCGAGGTCTTCTTCAAGGGAATCCGTAAAAGACACCTCTAAAGGACGCCGAAAATCTGCGTAAGTCCCCTCTGTCCTATACGGCGTTACCTCCACCACTTCGGTGGCTGGGTTGCCGCTCTCTGTCACCACACCCACGGTTCCAAATTCGTTGTTGTAGTAGGTGTGAGGAAAAAGCCGCTGAATTTTTTCCGGCGTGGCGTTCGTGGTGATGTCCCAGTCTTTCGGCTCTTTCCCCAAGAGAAGATCCCGCACGCATCCCCCAACGAGGTAGGCTTCGTAACCAGCCTTTTCAAGAGCTTGGGCGACTTCTTTCACCTCTGGGGGTATGTTGGCAGGAGGAATGGTGGAGGCGGCACGCATATTGCTATGCGTCTACCTTACCGCACCCTCAGTAAAAAACCAATGGTCCGAACATTCTTATCGCGCTCCACGTTTCTAAGCGCTTTCGTTGTTGTCTGAGCCGCTGTCGGAAGAAGGGGGTATTATTGGACGAAAGGCGATGCTTTGGATTTCTGCATAAATGTTGTCCAGAGTAGCCAAGTCCTGTTCGAGAATTTGTCGAGTTTCTTGAACCCTTTTGAGGGAATTTTGATATTGATGCTTTTCCACAGAGTTGGGCGGCAGGGAATCTATCTGCTGTTGTATCGCGGTCTCTAACTTAACCAGAAACTCGTGATACTTTTGCCACTCCTGCTGAATGGGTTGGACTGTGCGCTGAAACACTGGCCAATCGATAGCATGCAGTTCGTTGAGTAGGTTTTGAATTCGAATAGTCAGGCTGATTTCGCGTTCTTTGAGTATTTGCCAAATTAGTTGTGCTCTTGTGTCTAAGATAGGAAGCTCTGCTACCTTATCAAGACGTAGGCGCACCTTAGTTAGATCCTGAAGCATCAGTTCCGCCACTTCGCGAGTTTTTCGCACATCTTCAGCGGTAAAGGCTACAGACACGGGCACTTCACCACCCTTTGGAGATTTTGGTTTTTCCATCGCAAATATGATAGCATACTCCCGCGCCCGTAGCTCAATGGATAGAGCGTCTGGCTTCGGACCAGAAGGCTGGGGGTTCGAGTCCTCCCGGGCGCGCAAAACAAGGAGGCGAACGCGAAGCGTTCGCCGACTGTGTCTTTGCGCTGCCCGGGGGGCCTCGAACTGAGCGCGCCACGAAGTCGCCCCGCGCACGCGCGGGGCGGGCGCGCGAAGCCGGGGTCGCGAGTTCTTAGGGGACGCACGGAGCGAGAGGCACCACTTCTCTTTTGACGCATAACACTCCCAATCGTTTCATACACAAAGGAGACCCGGTGTCTCGTGGTGATTCTGACACACCGCGGCGGTTTATTTGGAAGTGGTAAGAGCCCTCAGCCGCCCGGTAGGGTATCGACAAAACGCTTGTCGAGTTTGCTAAGATGAGGGGGTGGGTGAGTGAGATTAGCAGGGTAGTGTTTTTTGCGCTATGACGCTTGGCTTTATTGCTTCTCCTGTTTTCGCGCATGGGTTGGCGGAAAAAGGAGGCGGCAGCGGGTGGGACTTCCTGTTTCGTCACAACCCGCCGTTTGAGACAGTAAGTGGAACGCTGATGGTGGGGGCACTGGTGATAGCGGTGGCTGTGGGTCTCTTCCTCTTTTGGCGGCAATGGAGGACGGGGCGGGCTTCTTGGGTACAGTACAGCGCGTGGGCTTACGCAGCGATGTTTTTCCTTACAACAGCACTCACCTACATCCCCGGCGTCTCGGACGCGGAGGGAAATTTTCTCGGTTTATTCCGGCTCGATCTTATTGATGACCTCCTGCATTTCGGTTCCGGGGTGTGGGCAATGCTTGCTGCGTGGCATTCCACTCGCGCGTCGCTCGCCTACTTCCGCATCTTTGGAAGTCTGTACCTCCTTGACGCGGCGGTCGGATTGGTTACCCAACGGGGGATTCTCGATTTAGGCGTTTTTCTCGCCGAATATCCCAACCTTTCGGTGTGGGAAACAGTCGGAGCCAACCTGCCCCATATTCTGATTGGCGGCATTGCGGTGCTCATCGGCTTTGTTTGGGGGCGCAACACGCAAGGTCGCCCTAACGCAACGCGCGACGCGTAAGCATGTTTCGCGACCTTCTTCACCTTTTCCAAAAAGGGTGGGGGCGCTTACAAGAGCGTGTGGGTCGCTTTGCGGCGCGATGGCGGCGTGTTGGTGCGAGAAGGCGGCGATGGATCTGGTGGGGAACCGGAGTCCTTCTTTGCTTTTTGGCGTCGCCGTTGGTGAGCTTTTTTGTTGTGTGGGGCATTTGTCGACAGGAGGAAGTCCCCCCGATTGTTGCTCAAACGGACGCGAGTGGGGAATTTGCGCGCCGGGTTGCCCCCCGGCCGCTCCGGCCAGAGGCGGCAACCCTGCTTACCTTTCCCGAATGGTATATCGTGTATAACGCTCGTGAATACGCGGAATTTCTCGAGAACAATCCCCCGTCACGCTTCCCGTACGCTCGGGCAATAGGGGCGTATTGGCAATCCGTGTGCCGCACCACGGCGGCGACACGCGAGACCTACCCCCTTTCCCAGCTTCGTGACGGATTGATCACGCTTCATGTGATAGGGCCAAGTTTCACGCTCGAAACTATCCTGAGTGGCGCGTATGAAACGACGCTGGGGCGACTGGTTTTTTGGTTAGGAGGAAGTTATACCGAAGAAGATCAGATAGCGGGAGAGGTCGCGCGCGAGTACGCGGTCTTTTTGGAGTATACGCCATGGTACGAGTTTCCTTACATGCAGGCGCTTGCCCGCCTCTGGACGGAGGCATCGTGGTGGGGGCCCCATGTGGCACGGAAATGGGAGCGGAAGATCGCGTTATCACTTGGATACGGAGCGAAAGCGTTGTATGCTGGGGTTATGCGCTGGGTAACGCGAACAACCTATGGCGTGCAGGACCCCACAACCTATGCGGTTATTGCGGCTCCAGAGCCGCCTTCAATCCCTCCTGAAGTTGAGGTGGTTGCCCGGAGCGATGACTATGTAGTGCTCCGGCTGCCGCGCTATGCTGCCCTTGTTCCCGCCGTGGTGGCGTTGGCGCAGGAAGGGGCCACATTCCTTTCTCTTGAGGGCAATAACTCCATTGCGGCCTCGTTTCTCGTGCCAAAAGGGGAAGCGATTCCTCCCGCGTGGGGGCAGGAAGTGGTGCGACTTGCGGTTTTGTCACGCCCGGGGGTAGAGCGGGTGCTGGTTGTGTTGCCGGTGCGACGTTTGGCAGAGGTGTTGCGCGCGGCGCAGCACAGCCCCATGCAACTGGATCATGTGTATGACTACTAGCCCGCTACCGCAGACACAATCACGATCGGGGCGCATCCGATTTCATTTTTTTGGACAGCGGTGGGGAAAGCGCCTCGGGAAGGCGGGCTTGGTTGCGCTTGTTTGTCTGATAGCGACTCTCTGGGGTTTTTGGGGTTGGAGCGTGGTGCGAGAACGCGAAGACCCCCACCGCAGCGCGCCCCCGTCAGGAGCGTTTGTGGAGAGCGACGACGGGGTGATGGTGTTTTATCAGACTCGCGCAGAGCCGACGAACCCTGCCGTCCTTCTCTTGCATGGGACAGAGGTATGGAGTGCTTCGTGGGGCTTGCTGCTTGATGATCTTGCTGAGGAAGGTTTGTTTGTCGTCGCGCCGGACCTGCCCCCGTTTGGATTTTCCACCAAGCTGAAAGATCCCCACAGCTACACGCCCGAAGCGCAAGTACGCCGCATTTACGCGCTTCTCACCCACCTTGGGGTGAGGCGGGTTCATCTTGTGGCACATTCAGCCGGAGCCCCAGTCGCACTCGCTTTCGCGCGCGCCTATCCCCAGCAGGCGCAATCGTTGACACTCATTGCGCCAGCGATCGGCTTGTTGCCCAACGATCCGTTCGTGGTTGATGAAACCGCACGCACATCTTCGCCGTTTCTCCGGGTGGTGTTTGGGTGGGATCAATTGCGCGATGTGCTTGTGGCTGCCGTGGGCACCAACCCTTGGCTCACGCGGCTTTTGTTCGCCCGGCTTGTAGCAGACCCCGCGAGCATTACCGAGAAGGATATCGCGCTGGTACAACGGCAATTTACCCTTGCGCAGTTTACTCCCGCTTTTGCCAGCTGGTTGGAACAGCTCCTTCTCCTTCAGACCCCCGCGGATAACGCGCTCCTTGATTATCTTGACGCGACTGGCATTCCCATTCTTTTCGTATGGGGAACCAAAGACCCGTTAACGCCATTTGCTCAGGCTTTGTGGTTGCGCGAGCGCCTGTCGCGTGCGACACTGGTGACGATACCGGATGTGGGGCACATTCCCCAGCTGGAGGCGTATGCGCAAGTGCGGGATGCGGTGGCGCAATTTGTGCGCAAGCAAGCTTCCTAATCGCGGTTCTTCACCGGTATGACGCGGCTCAAGGAGCCTCGGTTGTTTCGAAGGGTTTTGCGGATGCGGGGAATTCGCAAACCCGCCGTTCTTGCCTCTGTCGTGTTGCTTGCCGCAAGCGTTTTTGCGGGAAAGCGCATTGCAGAGCTCGCTACTGATCCCCGTGGCGAAAAAACCTGTCCGCCTCTTTTTCCGGAATGGCTCGAAGGAGACGAAAGTCGCATTATTTTCGCTCCGCACCCCGCGACGCTCCCATGGCGCCAAATCAGGGGATACATTGATGACGCCAGTTGCCTCGATCGAACGGCGGTTTATGGCATTGTTGCCGTTCGTACCGAAGAGGATATCCGCAACGCGCTGGCTTTCGCCCGGGAGCATAACCTCAAAGTGTCGCTGGCGGGTGTGCGTCACTCTATGGGCGGGCACGCGTTTGCTCGCGGCGCGCTCGTTCTTGATATGCGAGGCTACAACCAAATGCGACTCGATGAAGAACGCAAAATTCTCACGGTCCAGAGCGGTGCCACATGGCACGACATCCAAAACTTCCTCCATCCGCGTTTCGCTGTGCGCGCGATGCAGTCGAGCGATATTTTTACGGTTGGGGGTTCTCTTGCCGTTAACGCGCACGGAATGGATCATCGCGTGGGGTCGCTTGCAAACACCCTCAAGTCCTTCCGGCTGATGTTGCCGGATGGGTCTGTCGTGCGGGTGAGTCGAACCGAAAACGCCGAGCTCTTTCCGCTGGTGGTGGGTGGATACGGGTTGTTTGGGGTTGTGCTTGACGCTGAGATAGAAGTCACGGAAAATCCCGTGCTCGAGTCACGCCGCGAACTTATTGATTACCAACAATTTCCACGAGTGTTTCAGGAGCGCATTGAGCCGGATCCCAGCATAGAGCTCTTTTACGGGCACCTTTCCACCGCTCCCGGCAAGACCTTCTTGCGCGAGCTGCTGCTGTACACCTATGTGCGGAAAGCCGATGCGGAGAATCTGACAATTCCGCCCTTAGAGGAAGTGCGCGGGGTAAAACTACGCCGTTTCATTTTCAACCTTGCCAAGCAGGGGGCGATCCCTATGAAGCTTAAATGGTGGGCAGAAAAGCGCGTTGAGCCGCTTTTTGAAAGCTGCGCGGTTTCGCGCAATCAGGCAATGGCTTCGGGCGAGGCGTGCCTTGTCTCGCGCAATGAGCCTATGCACGATTCTGTGCCGTACTTGCGCAACAACCTTCGCAACGAAACGGATATTTTGCAGGAATACTACATTCCTCGCGGCGAATTTGTGGGGTTTGTGGACGATGTGCGCCGCGTGTTGGAGCGGTACCCCACCATTCGTCTTCTCAACGCTTCCGTGCGAGTTGTGCACGCGGAGCGGGACATCCTGCTGAATTACTCTCCGCAAGAATCGTTTGCCATTGTTCTGTATCTCAACCAACCGACAACCCCCGAAGGGAACGCCATTATGCGCTCGCTCACCCAAGAACTTATCGATGCGGTCCATAAGCACGGGGGAAAGTTTTTCCTTCCTTACCAACCTCACTACACCACAGAGCAGCTTCTCACCTCCTACCCGAACCTATGGGAGTTTCTTGCTGCCAAGCTCCACTACGACCCGCACGAGGTGCTGGAAAGCAACTTCTACCGCATGCTCAAAGAACGGCTTCAGGCGCTGGGAGTATGGCCTCTCCAACCAACCGAGGATAACAACGCCACAACCGCGCGCACGACATAAGGTATGAGAGGGAAACTGCTCGTTTTTGGGCTCTACAGCGCCGGAATTGCTGTGGTGCTGGTTTTTGGTTGGGTTGCGACGTTTTCGTCGGGTGAGGAGAGCGAAGCGCCCACACCAACCTCCTCCCCCTTACTGATTCCTACCGCACCACTACCGCCCCTTCTCGCGGCGCATCCGGCGCTCACCATTCCGCTCACCACGCTCGAAGACACACCAACTGCCCTGCAACGATGGGGGCGGGGAACCGTAGTAGTGTTACTATGGGCGAGCTGGTGTGAGGTGTGTGTGGGGGAACTGGATGAACTGGCGCAAGCTGCCGCGCAGATGAGCCCGCGTGTCACCTTTGTTGTCGTCAACCGGGCGGAACCACTTGAAACCACAAAAGAAGTAAAACAGAAAATCGAGCTTGCGCAAAAGGGCAGAACGGAAAATCTCGTCTTTCTTTCAGACCCTCGCGACGCGCTGTTTGGGAGCTTCCAAGGAAGGGGGATGCCGCTTATTGTTGTGTTGCGTGACGGAAAAGAAGTGGCGCGCTTTGAGCGCTTCGCTGACGAAGAGGAAATACGCGCTGTTGTTGGTGCGCTGTGAGCAACAGGAGGCCCCCCAAGCAAATCTAGCGGGCTGTTTCGGGTTTCACCTCAATATTGGCGGGATACGCCGCCTTGCCCCCCTGTGATAAGCCATTCTGATGATGCGTTGGGGTCATTCCAAGGCGAATCCATACAGGCATCCCCTGAAGGACCAGCTGAAACCAACCCCCTCACGAGCAGCATATAGCGCGCTGGGCACCCCCAATAGGTGCCGTTCCACGCGTAGTAATGGGGAGTGTAGCCTTGAGGAAATTGAGGTATTTTAGGCAAAAAGGCAACATTGTTGGGATTTACCACCCTGCCACCCCCGATATCAACGCGGCCCTCCAAAAACCTCATAAAACCATTGCCATTGGTAGGTGTATCCCAACAGCACGAGTTGCCCACATCGTAACCGCCTGTGGGGACAGGGTAAAATCCATACTCAGCATAAAACATCTCCAAAGCTTTTTGTAATTCGCGCAATGAAGCAAGCGCGTAGGCATCTCTTGCTTTTGCCCGGGCGCTGTTCACCGAGGCAAACACAATTGAAGAAAGCAATCCAACAATCGCTATCACTACGAGAAGTTCTATGAGGGTGAATCCTGTGCTTTTCGTATGAATCGGCATATATGCGCTCATCATAACGACCACAGCGAAGCTGTCAACACACCGTCAGCAGGTCCGTTGCTTTGTGGCGGTAACGAAAAACAACTTTTGTTCTCCCTTTCACAAAGGCACGATTCTTGACCTGGAGTTTTGAAGTTTTGATATGTTGCAGGTTTTACGAGCTGGCGTCATAGATGTTTGAAGGTATGTTTCCCCATCTCCTTGATTTTGTGCAGAATACTGGAAAAATAGCTCAAAATGCCCCCGCCGCCGAGGTGGCGGTTGCTGGCTCGGTGCGTCCGGCTCAAACAATATCGAACTCGGCGAAACCGCTCCGCTGACAATATCAAATTTTTGGCGGACTAGGTACGAGCGTGCCGAGCACACACAATTCTGTTCTGTTCTTTCAAAAAATAAGAGCCGCGTCACGAGGAATGCGGCTCGACTAGAGAACACTATTGCGTTTCTTCTTCGCGTTCGTTAGAAGGTCATGCGGGGGACGGTAAGAGTCATCACTCCAATGGCCCTGACCGCGGTGGCCATATGGTCTATGACACCGCGAATCGTGGAGAGCGTTTCCTTCAGAATTTGATCGCACTTCGCGAAGTCGTGCTTCTCGCTCTCGGAATTACAGTAGTCAGACTGAACGACGCGTTGCGTTGCCCAGCGCCCGGCAGTCTCTCCAGCATCGGCTGACATGACCAGCACTTCGCCAGCAAATGAGGCCCAGTCATTGATCTTCTCGACGAGAGACTGCGGCACGGGTGTACCTGGCACGCCATCCTTCATCTCGTCGAGAAGCTCCTGGCCGCGAGCGACCACGACTTCGCTGAGCAGAACCACTTGTGCGTATTTGTCGAGTGTCTCGGCGTAAAGCCGCGACACCTCGGTGCCGTCCTGATTCGCGTCCTCGCGGGCGCGGAGGGCGGACAGCATCGTATGCAGGTAGAATTCGGCGGTCTTCTCGGATACGCCGAACTGGGCGACGATCTCGGGCTTCTTCTGATTGACGAATACCGTGACCTTGTCCTTGCTCTGAGCGTTGGCTGAGAGCGGGGCAAGAGTCGCGAACGCGATGGCAAAGATCGTGTAGAGCGTGCGAGCAGACATGATGCCCTCCCTGTTGCTCGTGGCAGTTCATTAATATTGTACACCTAAATCACTCCCGTGTCAAGTATTTACGATGCACTAGAAATTGCCTTATTTAGCAATATATTTTGGATTGTATGTCCCAAAATTCCTTTTTCCCAATGCAAAACCAATATTCAAATGGGAGTGTGGGCATATTGCGCGAGCCGCGGAGCGAAGTTAAGCGGCAAGCGCTGGATAGCATTCCTGTCTGGTGCGGGTAGGGGAAATCGGTCGCCAGTTCTAAGCAAATTCACCGCCTGCGGCGTCTCATTTGCTAAGAACTTGCGACCCCGGCTTCGGAGCAACCCAAACGCGAGTTTGGGGATCCGCTGCGCCTCAGTTCGATTTCCCCATCGAGCTACAAAATCATAGTTGGCGAATGCTTCGCATCCACCTCCTTGATTTTGTGCGGGTAGGGGGAATTGAACCCCCGTCTCATCCATGGCAAGGATGCGTTCTACCACTAAACTATACCCGCCCAATCTTTAGCGTAGCAAACACGCAAGCTTAGTTCAAGCAAGCACGCTCGGGCGCATCTCGCAGGGGAGGGGGAGAGCGGCCAGGTGCTTCGGAAACGGCGGCGTTTATAAAAACGCCAAAAAGTCTCAAAACGCCAATGTCCTTGTGGATAGCGCTGTGGATAGGTGGATAAATCGAAGTCTCCTATGAAAAACAAGGGTTTTTTATAGGTTGTAAGTTGTCTTTAACCTTTACATGCCGTCTTTTCCGGATCGTATAACCACGCGAGTTGTTGATAACTGAAGGTGTGTCTCACTTGCTGGTCTGCGGAAGCGGGTGTGCTACAGTACTTTCGCGTATGCGAAACAGGCGCGCCCAACGCCGGTTTGGCCTCTTGGCGCAGGCGCTCGCGGAGCGGTTTTTGGTGGAACGCAAAGGGTGGCACATTTTGGCGCGCAACGAACGCTCCGGTAGAGCGGAAGCAGATCTTATTGGAAAAGCGCCGGACGGATCACTGCGCGCGGTGGAGGAGAAGGGGGCGCGCGGTGCGATTGACGGGGAGGGGAATGTTCTGCGCGCTCCGTCCATCTTGCCCGTTGAACACCTCACGCGCGAGCAAATGGCGCGCGTGGCGCGCGTGCTGCGCGATTGGCGGGTAAAAGGCGGCGCTCACAAAAAGGCGGGCGCGGGGAAATGGGCCGTGGATGTGTGCCTCGTTATTGTTGACGAGCAAACCGCTCGCGCCCGCGTTGAACATCTGGAAGCTCTGATTGAGGGGCAGGGGTAAGGTCAAGCTAGAGGTAGGGGGGAATATTCCTTTTAGAGGCGTTTTGTGGCATAGTGCAAGAGGCGGGGTGTGGTGTAATGGTAGCACGCATGCTTTGGGTGCATGTAGTCCGAGTTCGAGTCTCGGCACCCCGACCAGATGCAACTTTTATTAATTCTGCGAGAAGATGTTTGCTCGCTCCGCCTCGCTAACGCTCGGCTCCGCTCGCATTTTTCCTTATATTTCGAGATTAAATCAAAGGGCTTTTGAAAATCAAAAATCAGTTTTCTATCCAGCAGGCGGCGGTTCGTTCCAATTTTCCCGCAACAGATTTTATTTCATCAAAAGCGTCTGACGAAGCCAGTTCTTCAGCGTGATGAGCGGATAAAATCCACTCTTTCAATGGTTCAATCCAATTGTTTCCCTTTCGCCCAAAATCAGCCTTTCTTTTGTTAAGGTCTGTTTTTGTTTTAATGAGCTCGTCTTTTTTGGCAAGATACGTTTCTTTTTCAATACTGCCGTCCAAAAAGGCGTTGACCAATCTATTCAACTTTTGCTGGGTTTCCTCTTGTCCCAATCTTCCCGTGCGCGGGCGACAAAGTGGAACTCCCTATTTGTTGACTAAAGCAAAAATAATTCATATACTACCAATATAAGCAAGAACTTGAGTATACATAACTATATTAATAAAGTTTTATAATTATGCCAAAGAGTAAAGCAACTATCGGCGAGAATATACGGAAGTACCGCCTGCAAAAAAATATGTCGCAAGACCGCCTGTCTAAATTGGCGGATGTCGCTTTTCATACCATCGTCAAGATAGAATCCGGCGAGACGCCAAATCCTACAATAGAAACGGTCAGGAAAATCGCCGCCGCGCTTGGCGTGAGTATTGATGATTTAATGAAGTAACTATGACGAACCATTCCGATCTCACATTTATCACAAACGAAGAAGGACAGAATCTCCTCGAGCGTTTCAGGGTGTTGATAAAAGACACCGAGTTCTTTGATGTCCTTGTAGGCTATTTCTATACCAGCGGCTTTTATACCCTATATAAATCATTGGAGAAAACTAAAAAAATCAGGATTCTTATCGGCATCAGCACCAACCGGCAGACACTTGATCTGATAGAAAAGGCAGAGCAACAGGAGCTTACATTCTCCCATGCGGAGACGAAGGAACACTTTTCCAATCTGCTTGCTGGAGAAATGGAGAGCGCGGAGGACAGCAGAAAAGTAGAAGAAGGGGTTACAAAGTTTATGGAGTGGTTGCAAAACGGAAAACTCGAAATCAGGGCGTATCCGACAGAAAATATCCACGCCAAGCTTTACATTATGACTTTTGTAGAGAGCGACAGAGACGTCGGGAGGGTCATCACAGGTTCAAGCAATTTTACCTACTCAGGCTTAGTGGAAAATCTTGAGTTCAATGTGGAGTTGAAAAACCGCGCTGATTATGAATTCGCCAAAGAAAGATTTGAGGAGCTTTGGAAAGAAGCTGTTGACGTCAGCGAAAAATACATTCAGACGATTCAGGAAAAAACCTGGCTCAACCCGAATGTAACCCCCTATGAGCTATACCTAAAATTTCTGTACGAATATTTTAAAGACGAGTTAAGCCAAACCGATGAAATGTTTTGTCGCTACTTACCCCACGACTTCAGGAAACTTGAATATCAGGAGCAAGCGGTTTTAAACGCCAAAAAAATCCTCGAGGAATACGGTGGTGTATTCATTTCGGATGTTGTGGGTTTGGGAAAGACTTACATTTCAGCCATGATCGCCGGTCAGCTTGACGGCAGAACGCTGGTCATCGCTCCGCCGGTTTTGCTTGACAAAACAAATCCCGGCTCATGGCCAAATGTGTTTTCCGATTTTCGGATTTCGGCGGACTTTGAGTCCATTGGAAAATTAGACGATATCCTGCGCAGAGGAACAGAAAAATACAAGAACATTATTATAGATGAAGCCCATCGATTCCGCACGGAAACCAACATCACCTACGAAAAATTAGCCGAAATCTGTCGAGGCAAGCGAGTGATTCTGGTCACAGCCACGCCGTACAACAATTCCCCAAAAGACATCTTAAGCCAGATAAAGCTGTTCCAAAAAGCAAGGAGAAGCACGATTCCCAATCTGCCTGATTTGGAAGGCTTCTTTGGAGGATTGGAGAGGAAGCTTAAAAAGCTCGACAGGCAAAAAGATTACTCCGAATACATCAGAGTAGTTAAAGAGAATGCCAAAGAAATCCGCGAGAAGGTGCTCAAGTATTTGATGGTGCGTCGCACCAGAACTGAAATCTTAAAATACTTTCCCGATGATTTGGCTAAGCAAAATCTCAAGTTTCCGGATGTCGATGATCCAATGCCGCTTTTTTACCAGCTTAATGAAGAAGAAGACAAAATATTCAACACAACCATAGAGATGATTACCAAAAAATTTACTTACGCTCGTTACACGCCACTTTTGCCAAAATACTATAAAGGTTCAATTGACCTTTTTGAGGAACAATCCCAGAAGAACATGGGTAAGTTCATGAAGATTCTTTTGGTGAAACGGCTTGAGAGCAGCTTCTTTGCTTTCAAGCAATCAATTGGCCGCTTTATCTCCTCTTATGAGATGTTTATCAAAGAGTTCAAAAAGGGACATGTTTATATCAGTAAAAAATACGCGAACAAGATTTTTGAATATCTGGAAAATGATGATGACGAAGCCATCCAAAAGCTGATCGATGGGGGTAAAGCCGAAAGATACGACAGCGAGGATTTTACCGAAGACTTTATCAAAGATCTGGAAAGCGATCTCACTATATTGACCACTATCTTATCTCTCTGGCAAAACATTAAACGAGATCCCAAACTACTCACGTTCCTTGATGAACTTTCAAAAAATAAAATACTCCAAAATAAGCTCATCGTTTTTACCGAATCAAGAGAAACCGCCGAATATCTGGCAAGAAATATCAATAATAAATTTGGAGACATCACGCTTTGTTTTACTGGCAGATCAGAAGAAGCCACCCGCGATAAAGTGATCGATAATTTTGATGCAAAAGTGCGCCATCCCAAAGACGATTATCGCATTCTGGTTTCGACCGAGGTCTTGTCAGAGGGCGTCAACCTGCATCGCTCCAATGTGGTCGTAAATTATGACATACCCTGGAATCCAACCCGCATGATGCAAAGGGTCGGACGCATCAACAGGATCGATACGACGTTCGACAAAATCTATACTTTTAATTTTTTCCCAACCAAACAATCGAACGACCAGATCAAACTCAAAGAAGCGGCAGAGGCTAAAATCAATGCTTTTCTTACATTGCTAGGCGGCGATGCGGCGTTGTTAACTGAAGGCGAACCGGTTGACTCACATGAGCTTTTCAATCGGTTAATCTCCAAAAAGACCCTGATTGGCGAAGACGAAACCGAAGAAAGCGAGCTTAAGTATTTGCAAGTGATTAAAAATATTCGGGACAAAAACCCTGACCTATTTGAAAAAATCAAGCGTTTGCCCAAGAAAGTCCGGACAGCAAAAAAGGATGTTGGACATCGAGATTCACTGGTAACTTATTTCAGGCGTGGCAAGCTACAGAAATTTTTTATAGCTGATCAAAGCTCGGTTGCCAGGGAACTTGATTTTATAAGTGCTGCACGTATACTCGCAAGTGCCAGTGATGATAAAAAACAAAAACTGCCGGAAAAGTTTTTTGACCTTCTGGATAAAAATAAAGAGGCTTTTCTTCGTGCCACTACCGAAGAGATGGTTGAACCCGTAAAAAAACGTGGTCATGACAGCGCCGCACAATTGCTCAAAATTCTCAAAGCTACAGTGGGGAACACACAACCGTTCACGGACGAGCAGGAGCAGTATATTAAACAGGTCATCGTCCAGTTGGAGGAAGGCGGTTTACCTAGGCAAACAGTCAAAGAAACCCTCAAGGCGCTGAATGAACTCAAGCAGGATTTAATTAACCCGTTTAAAGTGCTGGCTACACTGCAAAGCCACATCCCCGAGCAATTTTTACGACAGCACTATGCAGAGCAGAATCCGCGTTCAGTCGGGAAAAGGGAAGTGATTCTATCAATGTATTTAACAGGATAATAATATGGACAGACAACAAGCTCAAAAGCTGATTAAAGAAACTTTTGAAAATCCTTTTGATAAAGGCAAATTTGCCCGTTTTATAAAAAATCTCCTTAACCGAGTTGAAGACGCCCCTTTCACGTACCAAGGCAATTATATCCCCGAAGCTTACCAACCTTACATCTCATCGTTGGAGCGTCTTTACAAATATTCAGGCGGAGAACATAAGATTGACATACTTGTCGTTCAACTGAAAAAACAAACTTCGCTGGAACGCGCCCGTACCATGCAGCGCAATTTCATTGCCCGGTACTTAAACGGCAGCCGTGGCGGTGAAATGAAAGATGCCGCGCTGGTTGCCTTTGTTTCTCCTGGTGAAGTGGACTGGCGTTTTTCGCTGATTACAATGGACTACCGTTTTGAAGAAACAAAAGACGGAAAAGTAAAAGTCAAAGAAGAATTTACTCCGGCAAGGCGCTGGTCGTTTCTGGTAGGAAGCAACGAAGCCAGCCACACCGCCCAGAGCCGACTGGTGAACATTCTCGTCGATGATGAGCACCATCCCACACTCCAGCAACTGGAAGAAGCCTTCAACATTGAAACTGTTACCAAAGAGTTCTTCATCAAATACCGCGAGATGTTTATCCGTACGAAGGAAGAACTGGATACAGTGGTGGCACGAGACGCCAAAATCAAAGCCGATTTTGATGCCAAAGGTATTGACACGGTCAACTTTGCCAAAAAGCTGCTCGGCCAAATCGTCTTTCTTTATTTTCTGCAAAAGAAAGGCTGGTTTGGCGTCAAGCGGGACGCCAAATGGGGTACGGGCTCCAAACATTTTTTACGAGAACTTTTCGAAGGCAAATATGGCAGCTATAACAATTTTTTCAACGATATTCTTGAACCTCTCTTTTATGAAGCGTTGCGCATCGACCGCAGTCATGACGACCATTATTACAGCCGGTTCAATTGTAAGATTCCGTTTCTGAACGGAGGGCTGTTTGATCCTATCGGCAATTACGACTGGGTACACACGGACATCAACATACCGAACGAGCTTTTTTCCAACACAGTAAAAACCAAAGAAGGCGATATTGGTAACGGTATTTTAGATATCTTTGACCGCTACAACTTTACGGTCAAGGAAGATGAGCCTTTGGAAAAAGAGGTCGCCATCGATCCGGAGCTTTTGGGTAAAACGTATGAAAAATTCAACGCTATCCGTCCGGATAATTTTGAAGAATACAAGGCGGCTTTAAAGAGCGGGCAAAAGGGTGCTGAAAACAAGTTCAACAAGACATTTGGTGTTTACTACACCCCGCGGGAAATCGTGCATTACATGTGCAAGCAGAGCCTGATTAATTATCTTTTCACTAAGGCGGAAGAAGAGGGGATTTCTAACGATATTAAAAAGCAAGACATCGAAGACCTGATCGAAATCGGCGAGATGATTACCGAACACGAGGCAACCGCTCTTAACAAAGAGGATAAAATTAGAAACGGCATCCAGAAATCCACGAAATACGAGAGGCTTTCATCCGACAGTATACGAAAAAATGCCAAAATCATAGATAACTGGCTGGCTGACATTACCGTGTGCGATCCGGCAGTGGGTTCCGGCGCCTTCCCGGTGGGCATGATGCATGAAATTGTCAAGGCTCGTAATCTCCTTTCCACATTTATTCAAGACCCTAACCGCACCATTTATACCTTCAAACGCGAATGCATCGAAAAATCCCTCTATGGCGTGGACATCGACCCCGGCGCGGTGGAGATTGCCAAACTGCGGCTCTGGCTGTCGCTGGTGGTGGATGAGGATGATATCCGCCAGATCAAGCCTCTGCCGAATTTGGATTATAAAATTGTGTGCGGAAATTCGCTGCTGGGTGTGGAGAAGAATTTGTTTAATAACCAACTGTTTGCCGAACTGGAACGACTGAAGCCGCTTTACTTTCATGAAACCAATCCCACAAAAAAGCAGGAATACAAAAAGGAGATTGATGACTTGATTAGCCAAATTACCAACGGACATACGGAATTTGATTTTGAGGTCTATTTTTCCGAGGTGTTTCATAAGAAGGGCGGGTTTGATGTGGTGATTGGAAATCCGCCGTACATCCAACTTCAAAAAGCGATTGATGATAAGCAAAAATACGCTGATCTCTATAAAAATGCATGCTACGAGACTTTTGATAGGTGCGGAGATATTTACTGCCTCTTTTATGAAAAAGGCATACACATTCTCCGACCCAATGGCGTTTTGTGTTTTATCACCAGCAATAAATGGATGCGGGCAGGCTACGGCAAATCTCTCCGAAGATTTTTCCTCAAGCATAATCCCAGACTTTTGATTGATTTAGGTCCCGGCGTTTTTGAAAGCGCGACCGTGGATACCAATATTCTCATAATGCAAAAATCCGAGGAAAAACCCGCCCCGGTGTGTCTCGATGCTGTTACCTTAACTGAAGAGGCAAAAGAATCGGACATTGCTTTGTATATTAAGAAGAACAGAAAACGCTTGACGGCTCTGAGCGAGAATGCTTGGTTTATTGGCAGCGCTGCTGAACAGCAACTCAAAGAAAAAATCGAACGCATAGGTAAACCACTGAAAGATTGGGATGTGAATATTTATTATGGTATTAAAACCGGCCTAAACGAAGCCTTTATCATCACTACTGAAAAGCGTAATGAAATACTAGCAAACTGCAAAGATGAAGAAGAAAGAAAACGCACCGAAGCCATCATCAAACCTATTTTACGAGGCAGAGATATCAAGCGATATTATCAAGCGATATTATTACGAATGGGCAGGGTTTTGGGTGATAGTAATTCCAGCAGGCTGGACAAATGTAAATAAAGGTGAAGTCACCGCAGAAAAATTTATAAACATGAAGTTTCCTGCATTAATGCAGTATTTGAAAATATATGAAGAAAAAGCCAGAAAACGCGATGATCAAGGTGATTATTGGTGGGAATTACGCCATTGTGCCTACTACCCCGAATTTGAGAAAGAGAAGGTGGTGTGGAGTGATATTGCCTCAGAACCAACTGTTACCGTTTTACCTAAGGGATTATATTTCAATAATACCGTTTACATGGTTTCTTCAAGAACCCCACGCTATTTTGCCGGTATTTTAAATTCTCGCGTGATAAAATGGTATTTCTCTAAAATAGCAACGGATCTAGGAGAAAAAGGTCGGCGCTTTTTTAAAATCTTTGTTGAGGTTATGCCTTTGATACCCATCACCCCTGCCAACCAGCCCATTGTTCAGCAAATAGAGGCATTGGTAGATAAAATCCTTGCAGAAAAGAAACAAAACCCGCAAGCAGACACCAAAGAATACGAACACCAGATTGACCAGCTCGTCTATAAACTCTACGATCTGACACCGGAGGAAATTAAGATTGTGGAAAATTCACGATCGTGAATATGATCACTCGCGTAATAAAAATTAAAAACTGTGCGTCATTTGTTGATTTTGTACCGGGTGCCGACCTGCCGGCATTTAGGAAATACAACTTAATTTACGGATGGAATGGATCGGGTAAAACCAATTTTTCACGAGTATTACGTTCTTTTGAATTACGGGAAAATTATTATGCTGACTTGAATAATCCAACAGAATTTGAATTTCAACTTGATAATGGTACAGCAATAAGTCAACAAGATTTAACGGTTTTCCCAAATATTCGAGTGTTTAACAAGGATTTTATCAATGAGAGCGTTTTTTGTACCGGCGGACCAAAGCCGATTTTCTTTCTGAGTAAAGAAAGTAAGGAAGACCAAGAAAAAATCATGCAACTAGGGAATCAATTACGGAAATTGAGAGAAGATTTAGATTTTAAAAGAGCACTCCTTGATAAAGCTAAAATAAGAAAAGAAAAAATGCTTTCTGATAAAGCGCGTGATATTAAAACCGCTCTCACAACATCTCGTAGTGATAAGTACAGAAATTATGAACGGCCAAATCTAGAAAAAGCAATTCAGGACAACGTGAATGAACTTAAAAGCAATGTCGATAAATATAAATTGGCAGGGGATAGAGTTGCCATTCTCCAAAAGACAATACAACAAACGACTAAGCCAAAAGTTGAATCTTTGGCATTCCCAGATTTTGATATTTCTGAAACTGTAAGTGAGGTAAAAAAAGTTTTACAGACTACTGTTACTTCTCATATTATTGAGAGTCTTAAATTGGATGAGATGCTGAATAAGTGGGTAGAGCATGGGCTTTCTATTCACAAGGAAAGAGGGCTGAAAAATTGCGCTTTTTGTAATCAAGTAATCCCGCATCATAGATTTTCGGAACTAGAACAACACTTTAACGATGATTACCAAAGGCTTATTGAGGAGCTGAGTAGCTTAAAGCAAACACTTGAAGGTAAAAAAATTTCAATTTCTTTTCCAGACGCTTCAAGTTTTTATGACGATTTAATAGAAGAGTATTTAAACGCCAAAAAAGAAGCTGAAGAAATAGTTAAGAAATTTAATCAAAACATAGATTCTCTTATTTCTGCTCTTGTGCAGAAGGAGCAAAGGCCATTTTCAAAAGTAGATTTAGAAGAATGGAAACAAGTTGAAATAAGGCCATTTGAAAATATAAACATTATTATTTCAAAGCATAACGAAAGGTCAGACAATTTTGATAAACAAATAGATGAAAGTAAACACATTTTAGAGATGCACTATATTGCAGATTTTATCCATTCTTATTTTGAACAGATGGATGAAATAGAAAAACTAGAGAAAGAAGTTTCGGAATTAGAGAATGAAATAAAAACTAACGAGACGAAAGAAAACGAGTTAAAAAACTCACTCATAAGTCATCGCATTCCCGCTAATCGGATTAACGAAGACTTGAAGCATTTTTTGGGACGTGATGATATTCGCCTAGTTGCTACCGATAAGGAGGAAGGTTATCAGATTTTCCGTAACGGAACGCTTGCAAAAGATTTAAGCGAGGCCGAAAAAACTGCATTGGCGCTCGTATATTTTCTGACAAAAATACACGAGAAAGGGTTTGACTTGAAAAATGGTGTGATTGTTATGGATGATCCGGTTTCAAGCTTTGATTCTAATTCAATTTTTCAAGCATTTGGGTTTATCAAAGAGTCAATCAAAGAGGCAAAACAGATTTTTATTTTGACACATCACTTTGACTTTTTTAGACAAGTGAAAAATTGGTTTTCGTATTACAAGGAAGATGAACGAGAATTCTTTATGATGGTATGCGGCAAAGAAGATTCAGTGAGAAAGTCCCGAATTGCAACAATCGACAAATTACTGATTGGCTATGAATCCGAATACCACTTTTTGTTTAGCATTTTGTACAGATTTGCGAAAAATAATGAAGTACAATTGGAAAACGCATATCCAATTCCAAATATTGCGCGTAAATTTCTTGAGAGTTTTTTGGCTTTCAGAGTACCTGTTTTAGCAAACGGACGACAAAAAGAGCCGAACTTGTACCATAGATTGGAAAAAATTGATTTTGATAAAAAAAAGAAGGAACGTATTCTCCGGTTTATTGAAACTCACTCCCATCCGCGATACGAGTCTGGAGTACAAGATTTTGACATGACTATTTTGGGAGAGACGAAAGAAATCGTGAATGATTTACTTGCTTTAGTAGAGCACGAAGACAAAAAACACTTTGAATTTTTAGTGAAAAGTTAGTGGAAAGTGTTACCCAACTCGTTTGAGAATCTTTTTAAGAGTTTCTGTTGTCTCCCGAAAACCCGGGCGAAGCCCGAAGGCGAGTGGGCAAAAAGAAAAGGGGGAATGGGGGAAATGAATTTTTGCCTGCTCGCCAATACCGCGCCGCAGGCGCGGCAGGGGTGGGAAGCGGCTCGTCTCTGCTCAAGCCAGAGAAACAAAGCCCGCAAAGCGCGTTTCCTTAATTGAAAAAGAGTTTTGCGCGCGCCCGTTAAAAGAAAAAGAAATTGTTGCGTGCTTTACTTGCCGCCGTCAGGCGGCGAGCCGCTGGGCGGGTTCTGCGCCCGTCAGGGCGCAGATTGTCGCTCAAAGAAAGTTCGAGCGGCGTTCAGTAATTGCGACTAAGGGAATGAAAGAGAGGTGTTGCAAGTATTGCTTTATTCACTCTTCACAACAGGGGGGTCAAACGGTTGCGGAGCAAGAAACTACGCTGGGAAAAAGAACCGCAACGATTGTTTGAGGCTAACCTTGAGGAACTCCTAGACATCTTTTTGGCATCCGAATTTTGCACGAGCTTCGGTGCAAGAATTGACACCCTCGGGAGAGAAAAAATGGCGCGCCGGTGCTCATGGGAGACCTACCACTGCTTCAAACGAATCTTGCATTTCTTACAAAATCCAGAACCACGCGAGCTAGCAAAGTCCACATTGCGCGATGTGGCGGTGTGGTACAGTTGCGGCATGCTCCATGTGTGGTGGCAAGACGACTTACCCCAACGCGAGGGATCGTTGGTGCGGAGGATTCTGTCGCTCGCGGCGGGGGGCGAAATTATTTCGTTTGCCGGCGGGTTGCCGAACGCGAAGCATTTTCCCGTGCAGGAAGTGGGGGAGGTGCTTGCCGCGATTTCGCAAGAGCCGCCCTTGATGCGCCTTGCCTTGCAGTATGGGGAAACCGACGGCTACTATCCTTTGCGGGAAATTATTGCTGAAAGCTACGCGCGCAAAGACAATTTACCTATTAAGCCAGAACAGGTTGGAATTACCACTGGCTCTCAGCAGGCAATTGATCTTCTCTCGCGCGTTTTGCCGCGCGGGAGCGTTGTCGCGGTTGAGCGTCCCACCTATCTCGCGGCGCTCTCGGCGCTGCGCTTGGGGGAGCACGATTTTGTGGAGGTAGTGCTTGAAGAAGAAGGGCCCGAGGTTGGCTCGCTGCCGGAACGCGCTGCTGCCTTCTATGCTGTTCCTAACTTTCAAAATCCTTCTGGTATCACGTGGAGCAACGCGCGGCGCGAGGCGATCGCCAGGTGGGCCCACGAACGAGGGGCGCTTTTGGTAGAGGACGATCCGTATGGCGAAATCCGCTTTCGCGGCGATCGCCAGCGGCCGCTTGCGGCGTTTGCTCCGAAGCACACACTCTTGCTCGGCTCCTTTTCAAAAATTCTCGCGCCGGGGATGCGGGTGGGGTGGTTTGTGGCGCCGGAAGGGGGTGGGCGCCTCTTTGAGGAAATGCGCTTCGTGAAGGAATCCGCCGATTTGCACACGAGCACCTTCGCGCAAGTGGTGATTGCCGAGTACTATCGCCGCGGCTTCGCGCAAGCGCACATTGAGGCTGTGGCGCGCGCGTATGGCAAGCGGGCGGCGCTGATGCGCGAACTGTTCCATGAGCTTCTTCCCGAGGTGCGCACGACGGACCCGGAAGGAGGTATGTTCCTCTGGGCGGTCCTGCCGGAAGGGATGGATGCGCGCGAACTGTTTACCATCGCACTAGAAGAAGGGGTGGCGTTCGTTCCGGGGGATGTCTTTTACGCTTCCGCGCCCGAGAGGCGCACGCTACGGATCAATTTTACGGCGGAGGATGAAGGAGGCATTGAGGAGGGGGTGCGTCGTCTTGCGCGCGCGTACGCGCGCTGTCTGCGGCGGTAGCGCGTTGGCGCGTCACGCATACGTCTTTTTCAGCAAAACATGGCAGAGGCGAAGAGGAGCGTAACGCGTAAGTATATCGAGGTTTGCGGTATTTTGCTGGTTGCGGTGTAAGGTGTTATAACATACCTACCTGTTATGGAGCAGAAACCAACTTTGCGCCTTCCAGCAGGCGAAGTGGCCTATTGGCGCGCCCGACAATTGAGCAAAGCCGCTGGCGATCACTCGTGCCCGCTGTGTCGCTCGCCGTCTCTCCGCGAGTTTTCTTTCTGGCGCCTTATTCTCAACGATTTCCCCTACGACAAGATAGCCCGCACGCACCATATGCTCATTCCCAAGCGGTGCGTGCCCCAAGAAGCGCTGACTTCACAAGAATCCGCCGAACTTGAGGACATCAAAAAGCAGCTCGCTGAAAACTACCATTACTATATCGAAGCAACACCGCAACAGCGCTCTGTTCCTGGGCACTACCATTTACACTGCGTTGAGCTTGGAGGCCCTTGTTCACAACCTGATCATAACCCGGAGCGCGAGTAGCATAATTGAGTAACATAATATTGCCGCTCTGCGCTTCGTGAAGTTTGGGCCGCTTTCAGTTATTTGTTGCGTATGATCCGCCTTGCCTATCAAACCCTGCGCGACACCCGCCTCAGAACGCTGGACCACGATAGCCTTCGGGCTGGAGCTTGGGTGTACGCCGTCTGTCCTTCTGAAGAAGAGATTGCGTGGCTCAAGGAGCGTTGCGGTTTGGACGAGGATTTTGCGCGCGACGCGCTCGATCCGTTTGAAATGCCTCGCTATGAGGTATACGACGGCGTTGTATATTTTTTCTTGCGGTTTCCGCTTGAGAGGGAAGGAGAAAACATTACTGCGCCTGCCCTGCTTGCCGTCACGCCAGAATATGTTGTTACGCTTGCCCAAGAGCGAATTCCCGCGTGGGAAGCGCTTTTTGCCGACTCAACCACTATTGTGAGCGAAGTTCCCACGACCCAGCGCACGAAATTCTTTCTCTATCTTTTGCGGCGCGTGGTTGACGCCTACACGGCTTCGCTGAACCATATGCAACGGCAAGTGCAACGCTACCGCACACACCCCCGCCATCTCACCGAGCGAACCATAGATATTTTTGTGCATTATGAAAACACGCTCAACGAGTTTTTAAGCGCGCTTGTGCCAATGAGCGCCGGCATTGACCAGTTGTTGCGCAAAGCAGGGGTTCCGCTGTTTGAGGAGGATGTTGATTTTGTTGAGGACCTCCAGCTTGCCGTCGGGCAACTGTTGGAGCGATGCCGTGCCGTCTTGAAGACAACGCAAAACATCCGCAATGCCTTCAGCGCGATTGCCACCAATCGCCTCAACCTTATCGTGAAGCGCTTGACGACGCTCACGGTTATCCTTGCGATTCTTACGGTAGTCACCTCGCTGTGGGGAATGAATGTCCCCGTACCGTTTGCGGAGCATCCGCGGGGGTTTTGGATTGTCCTTGCGTTGGCGATGGCCATTGCAGGAGGGGTAGGGTGGTGGTTTGCGAAAATTAGGTGGTTGTAGAAGATGGAGAAGGTAGGGGGCGAAGGCGGTGCTCTCGAGGTGTACAAAAACGTTTTGCGTGAGCTTTTCAAGGTGTTGTGCTACAAATGCTACCATGCTAATTCATATTTGGCGTATCCGCACATACAATGGCGTTATCGCGGAAGTTGCGCCCCCTGCGCGGCGCGGGGCGCGAGGGCTGGTGGTGCTTGCGCCCGGCTGCCCCTCGGTTCCCTGTGCCAAGGAGGCGCTCATGTTTCTCGTGCGCGAGGGATTTTGGGGCGCCTATGTGCGCTATGGAGGGAGCTGGGAAAGCGAGGGGGCGTTTCTCGAGCGAGAACCCACGGATGATGTACTCGCGGTTGCCGCGGCACTGCGAAAAGGGGCGCGTGATGCGTGGAGTCGCGAAGTTGTGCGCGTGGACAATAACTTGCCGCTCTTTGTTGTTGGTGGCAGTTTTGGGGGGCCGGCCGCCTTGTTTGCCTCCGGTCGCACGGAAGTTGCCCGCGCTGTGGCGCTCTCCCCCGTGGTTGATTGGCGGGCGACACAGCGCGGCGTTGAACCCCCGCGCGAATGGCTGCGATTGTTGCGCGAGGGGTTTGGCGGAGCGTATCGGGATATTCATCAAGCGCACCTCCGCGCTCTTTCGCGCAATAGATGGTACACACCAGTTGGGGAGCCGGAGCGCGTTGATCCACGGAAAGTGCTCGTGATTCACGCGCAGGACGACCCTGTTGTGCCTTTTGAGGAAGTTGCCGCGTTCGCGCGGAAGCAGCTTATTGCGCTCACGCTCTATCGGCGCGGGGGGCATTTTGGGGTGAGTGATATCGCGCGCAACGCGCGCCTGTGGGCGCGCGTTGCGCGCTTCCTTGCAAGAACGGAGCACCCATGAAGTTTTCTTGCCAATTTGCTACTATAGCGAGGTATGCACGTCACCATCATCAACGACTCGTCAGACGCGAATGCTGCCGGCCGCCAGCTTACCCGCGCGGGTGTGCTTATTAAAGAAGCATCGCTCGCGTTTGTTGGTGTTCCGGCGTTTTCTGACCTTGCGGCAGCAGGTAACCTTGTTGACGCTTTGGACGCGGCAATGGGGGAGTCAGCCGCGATCATCGTTAATGTCGCGCCGCGGCACACGCCGCAAGCGCGCAAGCAAAAGAACGGCACCCCGTTTTGCTACTTTTTTGTTGGCGGCACACTCGTGATTTCCACGATGGAAGGTTTTACGCTTTCACTCGTAAAGAAGGTTGGCGCCTTGCGCGAAAGCACCATTCATCTTCTCGATGTGGAGCAAGTCGCGCAGGATCTCAACGCGAAAGGTAAACTCACCGCTGTTGAAGCGGCTTGGGTGAGCAACACGCAGTTTCGCAGTTATGAATTTGCGCCCCGCCTTGCTGCACGCCTTTTAGAAGGATACGAACCGCCGTCGCATTCGCTATCTGCCGATGATGTCCCCGACGCGCCGCTTGCCGTGTGGTGGATTGATAATTTTGGCAACCTCAAAACCACTGCGCTTCCGGAAGATATCGATTTTACTCCGGGCGCAGAAATAGAAACCGCGCTTGGCACCCTGCGGTGCTATGAACAGCTGGCGCATGTGCCGCCCGGAGAGCTCGCGTGCGTGGTGGGGAGCTCCGGCTATGGAGAGCTGCGTTTCGTGGAGATTGTCGCGCAGGGCGAACGTGCTGCTGCCCTCTTAGACGGGCACATTGGGCAGGTATTACGTAACAGGTAGTAAACCGCAGTTTTGGATCGCGTGTTCGGCCACATCACCTCCTTGGCTAAGCAACACGAACAAGCTTCTGTTGTAACTCCGCGAGGGCGCGATACCACGCTGTTACCTGCTCATCTTCACGCACCGTTTTTACTCCTCCTTCCTCGGAGGAGTCGGAAAAGGGGGTGTCGGATTCGCTGGTAAGGTTGCGTGCAACATTTAAAAACTCCCCGTGCACCGCTCGCCAGAAGTTCGCGATGGCCTCTAAAAGAAGTGTGGCGTAATTGACATAGTTCGCTTGCGGTTCAAAAAACCTGTGGCGCTCTAAAAGTTGGACGGCTTCGTGAGTGGCTTCCTTTACCTGGGCGAGCCTCTCCCCCACCTTACGTAAGGCATCATCCCACCCCGCCTCTCCTGTTTGCAATTTTTGAAGCGAATCGCTGAGGTTACTGATTGCGTTTGAGAGGGATTCCAAGACCGTTCTGAGTTCTGCGGGGATGGAATCCTGCGCAGGGTTGCGTGTGAGTGCCTCAAAATTGGCAAGGGCGCGCCCGAGTGGCGCGAAAGGATTCAGAAGAGCCTGTAGTTGTTTTACGCTGCCCAATTCGCGATTGCGCGCGTTCCCAACAAACACCCCCCACACCTTTTCTTTGAGCATTTCATTGGGGGTGGAAGCGAGGATGTTGAAAAAGTCGCGATATGCGCGGAGCGCCTCTTGAGATGCGTAAGTTTCCACCACCCGCTTCCACAGCCTTGCCTCTGCCTTAAGAGCGCCCCACACTTGGTCTAGTTCGGAAGGTTTACGCTCCATATGTCGCAGGATCACGCGCGCTACACCACAAACTCGCCGTCGGCGTAAAGGAGGAGGGTGCCGCCTTGTTTCAGGTGCGCCGTAACCCGACGGCGAGTGGTGGAAATGATGTCGGTGTGGACCGCCGAGTCGTTGTAGCCAAGTCGCTGCCACTCTTCTTCAGAAACCTCTGCGGGGTTGCCGTCGTGCGCGTCGCGATAGGCTTTACCGAGCGCGATATGCATGTTGCCCCAGCGGCCACCCACATTCTCGTCGTAGAGTGTGTTTGCCATAAACTTCGTGAT
This sequence comes from Candidatus Parcubacteria bacterium, assembly GCA_003694545.1. Taxonomy (GTDB): domain Bacteria; phylum Patescibacteriota; class Minisyncoccia; order Phycocordibacterales; family UBA12088; genus J119. Next base: position 42,706 of record RFKD01000051.1, read on the forward strand.
GCGGGAGAGGCGCCGATCTGTGAGAGAAAATTCGCCGACCTTATCGGCGTTCGCCACCTTCAGCATCGCTTTAAGGTGCGCCTCGTTCGTGCGGGAGCGCGCTTTCACCACCCGCCCTTTTTCAAACCACAACTCAATCCCTTCGATTTTAACCCCTTGGCGATATAGCGGCTGGTTAAAGCGAATCCACCCTTCCGTCCCGCGCCAATCAGGGGAAGTGAATACCTCAAACGAGGGGATATTGCGGCCAGAACCGCCAAGCCAGCTCCGTTTTTCGCCGGGCACGATCTTGAGGCGCACATCGAGCCCCTCCACCATCAGGTGGTCGACGACGGGGGTGAGCTTGTTGAGCTTGCGGACCACGTGGTCGATTTGGCGCTGAACGGCCCGCCAGCGCGCAACAGGATCCGCCTCGTCAAGAAAGCAAGCGCGAATAATTTGCCGCCAGTATTCCTTCAGAGACATTCCCGCCTCCTTGGCATAGCCTTCCGTGCCATACAGCGCAAGGGTCCAGGTGAGCTTGCCTTCGAGTTCTTTTTGCGTGCGCCAGTCCATAAAAATCTTGCGGGCGGTTTGCGCGCGCATAATCTTCTTAGGGTCAATCCCTTCCAGCTCGCGCGGGTCGTCTTCTCCCAAGAGGTAGATGTAGTGGGTCATTTCGTCAACGAGGCCGCGGAAGTAGCGTTTGGGGGTCCAATCGAGCTGGTGCGGCTTCGCAAGCTCGAAAAAATCGCGAGAAAACTGCCAGCGATCCCAACTCTCGGGTATAAAGTTGGAAATCACATTGCCACCCGCTTTGAGAATTTCGCGGCGCACCGCCAAAAATAGCGGCTTGGTTGCCTCCGCGCCCACCAAATACACCACTTCTCCCTTGCGGATTCCCTTGCCGCCCCACAGCGCAAAGCGCACCAACACCTGCGCGTAGCGCTCAAGGACGCGGCAGGGAGGGGTGTAAGAGGTTGCGGTGGTTTGTGGTTGTTGTGAAGAGGGACTCATAAGTTCAAGGGACTACGCTTACTTGATTGAGCCTTGCGTAATTCAAAAATAGCGTCTTTGCCATTAATACCGAAGTAACTATAACAGCAATTTCTAATGAGGCAACATCAGGAATGAGTCGCGCGCCCTAAATTTTAGATAGGATGCTCGCAGAGGAAGTTTTTCTCTCAAGCGCAGGGCGGAGCGGGAGTTTTTCCAACATTTTTCTCCGTAGGGCCCGTTTATTCTTGAGTTCCCGCTGAGCTTGAGGATGAACGACCCGGCGGGGTCGTCATCCGGTGGAAAGAGAGAGCCACCGTAGCATGTTTTTGTAGAAGGAGAAAAACAGATGGTTGCCCTTGCTGAGGAGTATTTGAAAAAGGGCGGCGAGATATCGCCAGTGTGGAAAAACTTTACTGAGAAAGCGCGAGAGGGGGTACGAGCGCGTCGGCTTTTCTCACTCCCTGAGCGCCTCGAGAAGCGGCGCACGCCAGAAGAGCAAGCAACTCTTGCGATCTCAATGGCAAAAAGAGGTGGGGCGCTTCAAAGAGCGAGCCGCTTCTCCTCAAGCGCAAGAGAAGTTGGAGTGCGAATCGAAGGGGGCGGAACCAGCTCAGCCCAGCGGCGTCGCGCGTTGGAGGACATATACGGGAGACCGAACCTCCGCCGTACTATTTGATCTCGGACTGGAGGTGAAGCTGCGTATCTATGGTTTGGTCACATTACGTAACAACGAGAAGCTCCAAGAAGTGTTAGAAAAGTAGCTTCGCGTGTGCGAAGCTGTTGCTTAACGAAGCAACAGGCAAAGTAGAAGCGCTTCCGATTGATGAAGTGCAAGACCGAGGCGTGTGAGAAATGATCGCAGCCCACGCATGATGCGTCATGGGGCATAACGCTTATTTGCGGGAACGAGGGTTAGGCAAAAACCATCTGCAGGAGGTGGTGGGTAAGACTATCTTCCGACCTGCCTTGAGTGGGAATGGAAGAGTGTGTTAGTTTTTGGCGCACGGTAGTATGTTTTCACGGACGCTTACCAAACTTATTTCTTCGCGTAAAAAGGGCCCCCGAGTCCTTGTGGTGGGCGGGATGCATGGCAATGAGCCTGTTGGGGTGCGGTGGTTTGAAGCGTTTCAAGAGAAACTCGCGCGGGGCGAATTAACCCTCACGCGCGGGGAAGCACACTTCCTCTTTGGCAATCCTGAGGCGTTCGCGCGGGGGGTGCGGCACATGGGGTTTGACCTTAACCGGGCGTTCCGCCCGTCTCTGTTGGAGCAAAGCCCGCCCGCGAGCGCGGATGTCGCGCGGGCGCAGGAAATCGCGCGCCTGTTGGAAGGCGAGCAGTATGACGCGGTGGTGGATTTTCATTCCGTGAGCCGCGGGGATGTGGCGATGGTTGTAACGCGGGTGGAACGGGAAGATGACGACAATGTGATAGCTGAAACCGCCGTCGGTGTTCCCCCTGCCTTTCCCATTATTTTTGCGTACCAAGAGGGTGATGTGCCAGGTATGTTTGTTGACTGGGCACGTAAGCATTTGAAGGCGGAACAAGCCTATGCTGTTGAGTGCGGCAACCACACTTCGCAGTTGGGAGTTGGGCGTGTATGGGCGTTTGTGCGATGGCTCCTCGGAGAGCGGCTGGCGATGGTGGAAGGCGCATGGCCCGAGGATGCGTCGCTCGCGAACGCGCAAACAAGCCGCAAAGTGTATCGCGTGGTTGCGCGCATTGACGCGAGTGCGGATTTTCGCTGGGAACTCCCCGAAGAACGGCTCCATTCAGAAGAGTTTGTGGAGGAGGGCGAAGTGTACGCACGACGAGAAGGGAAGGCCTTGTGCGCTCCAGAGCCTTCCTATTTGATGATGCCTGCCGTCACTTTCGCGCCGCAGGACGAAGCCATCGCGTTTTTGTGCCGTAAGGTGGGAGGGTGATGCTATACTCCTTGTGATGCGGCGCATTGCTCTTCCTTTTTTACGACAGCGGGAGATGTTGCTTTGGCACAAGCCAGAAGCGTGCGAATTTGCGGATATCGCCTATCTCACCGGTTTTCGGGGAACAACTGCGTGGGCCGCCGCAACGCCGCGGGGTGTTTGGCTTTTTGTTGACGCGCGCTATCACGAACGCGCGCGGAACGAGGCGCACGAAGGAGTGCGGGTGGTTGAAGTGCCAGCGGGAGCCAAGCCTCTTGAAGCGGTCGCGCACTTCGCGCGCGCAAAGCGCGCGCGAAGTGCGCTTGTGGACCCCTCTATTCCCGCCCTTGTGTTCCGTAGCTTGCGTCGAAAGTTGCGTGCAAGCGGCATAACAACGCGTCTTGCGCGCAAACCGCTTTTGCGCGAGGCGCGTTCGCGCAAGCGCCCCGAGGAAATCGCGGCCCTTGAACGGGCGCAAGCGCTCACTCAAGCCGCAATAGAAGCGGCGCTCGCGTCCCTTGCGCCCGGCAAAACGACCGAGCGCGAACTCGCGCTCGAGCTCGAGTGGCAGGGAAGGCGGCGGGGAGCGGAGCGCGCCGCCTTCCCTCCCATTGTTGCTTTTGGACCCAACAGCGCCTTGCCGCATGCGACGGCGCGCGACGCGCGCGTCGCACAGCGTGGCGCCCTGCTGATTGACGCCGGATTCGTGCTTGACGGCTACTGCGGCGATTGCACGCGCACCTTTTGGATCGGCGGCAAACCCGAGCAGATGTTCCTTGCGGCGTACAACACCGTCTTTCGCGCCTACGAAGCTGCGCGTCGCGCGGCAACCTTCGCGCGCAGCGCAGAAGCGCGCGCCATTGACGCGGCGGCGCGCCAAGTGATTGACGCAAGCATCTTTCGCGGCGCCTTTCTCCACAGCACGGGGCACGGCGTTGGGTTGGAAATTCACGAATCCCCGTTCCTTTCTCGCTGGAGCGATGAAGTTCTGGGCGGCGGAGAGGTCGTGACCATCGAGCCGGGGATTTACCTTTCGGGCAAGTTCGGCGTGCGCCTTGAGGATATGGTTGTCGCGGGAGAAGGGCGGGTGTTGGGGTCGGAGGTTCCGCGCGAGGTGATGTGCAGGTAGCTTCTTGACCAATCGGGAGATGTTTGTTAGGATACGATCGCGCTATGAATTGCGCTTCTTTCGCACAACTCCGCTTCATTTGGATTCTCCTTAGTGGGGGGCGGGGTGCTGTGCGCATGCAATTCTAGCGCACAGGAGAGATTTCAGAAAAACACCCTGCCCCCTCTTCCAAAAAGAGGGGGCAGGGTGTTTGTTGGTCTTTTTGGTCTTTGATAACGATACATCGCTAAAAAGGCCCCTTGGCAACTTTCTCTTTGTCTGCCTCTTTGACACTGATGTGTGCCGGTTTTTGAAAGGTCGAGGGAGCGCGCGCTGTTACCAAAACACAACGCGCTCCCTCGCCCTTTCCCGGCACCGTGGTGGTGTTGGGCGGCGAGGCAAAGAGGGGAAGAAGATGGCTCAGATAAAGGTCGTGGAGCGACGCGATCATCATCTCTGCCCTCTGTTTCTGAAGGAGGGCGATACTGCTTGGCCCGAGTGGGCAAAGCGGAAGTTATGCAACGTCACACTCCCAAAATATAGCCAGGGTTGGAAGAACTATCTTTATCAGCATCGTCCGGGGGAATTCAACCCCCCAGCATTGCACGGGGGAATGTTCGTGCAGGTGGATTGCTTCCTCCTAGAGGATGGCCGAGAAATCGTAATCTGCGAGATAGAAAACTCGATCGCCGGCTACGATTTGCTTAGGATCCTCCACCCGAATTTGGGAGATGCGTGGAGAGAGGCTCTTAACAAATGGGCCCCTGCTGGTGTGTGGGTTGTTTTCTCGCATCCCGAGAAAAAACAAAGTACGCTGTACTTTGAATGGGGTGGTAAGCCCACTCGAAAGCAACTAGAAATGAGTGGTTTCGTCGGGATCGTTGGACCCGGCGACCCTCTTCCTCATGAGGGAAGCTTTCAGCCCAGAACTTCACGCCCTCTCTCTTGGCTCAGGCGTCCGGGCCCATACTCAGATGTGCTGCAGGACCTCTATTTAAGGCGTGCGATTTCGGAGCGTAGCATGGTGCCGAATGTGGACGACCCGAGGTGGTCTCTTTGGGACTCACGGGTGGTGAATGATTCTAAGGCGCCGTACCTTTCCCTTATTGACGCTCAAGTTTTGGAGAGCGTCGAGGGATTCGAGGGAAAGTTCGAATATACTTGTCGCGCGAAGCCGCTTCGTGACCACTACGGTGGGTACGGGCACATCACGATCACGCAGGACGGAAAAAGGAAAAAAAAAATCGCAGAACTCCGGCACGAGTTGAAGTGTCGTGGTCCTTACGCGATACAGAAAGAATATACTCCGCCATCTTGTGACATTCCGGGGATCGGCCGATGCGTATATATCGACCGGGTGTTTTGTGCGCTCGACACCGACTTGCGGTGGAAATATGCTGGCGGACTACGGTGCTACATGCCGGCTTCCTGCCGGGAAGCACAGCGCAACAGAATACACGGAAACCCCGAAACTATTTGGGCTTGCATATGGTAAGAGCCCACAAGACCCAAGCGTTTGCTTGGGTCTTCTTTTTGCTTTCAAAAACTCAAGATTTATAGTATTGTTGTGTTGAGTTCATTTGTATTTGTATGAGAACAGTGCTTTCGCCCGTTGTTCGAAACGATATACTCCACCTTACGCGGCGCCTTGTCCAAATTCGATCTGTAGATGGCGATAGGAAGGCGCTCGAACAAGCCCTAGAAACTGCCGTGCAGACGCTTAAGTCAGTAGGTTTTACCATTGAGCGCTTTGTGAGCAACGGATATCCAAGCGTTTTGGCATATCCGACAACCCACCGCCCAAAGCGTTTCCGACTTTTGTTTAATGGACATCTGGATGTTGTTCCCGGGAAGGCGCATCAGTATCACCCAACGATAGCAGGCGGCAAGCTGTATGGGGTTGGCTCTATGGACATGAAGGCGAATGTTGCCGCTATGGTGCATGCTTTGCAGGGGTTTGCGCGTTCTCAGGTGCCTGTAGGAATTCAGTTGGTTACCGATGAACAAGTGGGAGGAGTGCACGGAACCCTCCATCAAATTCAAAAAGGGGTGCGGGCTGATTTTGTTATTGCGGGTGAGTCCACAAATCTCAACATAGCTCACGCCAGTAAAGGGATTCTGTGGCTCCAGCTACGCGCGCAAGGCAAATCAGCGCATGGCGCTTACCCTTGGCGAGGAAAGAACGCTCTGTTGTTGATCACGGAAGCGGTACAATCTCTTATCCGAGAATTTGAAGAAGGTTTTCATGGCAGAGGATTGAATCATTGGGTCTCCACTTTAAATGTCGCGCGTATTGAGACCCCCAACACGGCGTATAACAAGGTTCCTGATGAAGCCTTCGCCTATTTAGATGTTCGTTTTATTCCCGAGGAGGGTCGGGGTAATGTGTTGGGTCGCGTTCGTCGCGCTCTTCCTTCGGGAGTACGGGTAACTCTTGTGATGGATGAACCCGCGATGTGGACCCCTGAGGATCTGCCTGATGTTATGTTGCTGCAACAAGTCACGCGACAAGTGGTAGGAAGGCGTCCTCGCTTATATCGAGCACAAGGATCTTCTGACGCGCGACATTTCGCACGTGTGGGGGGATTTGGTGTAGAATTCGGTCCTGTTGGAGGCGGACGGAATACGGATAGAGAATGGGTAGACATAGAAAGTGTATTTCGGTTCGCGGAGGTTCTTTCGCGCTACATCCAGGCGGTTATAGCAAACAAGGCTCACTAGGGGAAGCGCTGCGAGAAGCGAGGCTATTTCTGAAATAGTACGCCAGCTTATCGATAAGAAGTGTTGAGCGTTGCGTTTCTCCGGCGCAAATTCCTTACCGAAGGATCATGAAAAGTAGCTAGATACCTCCCTGTACCCTCCGGAACTTTTTTCGTGAAGGGAGTTTGCTTATCACACCTAGTCTGCTAGGATAGAGACTGTATGTTGAACGGAAGCGCGCGGGCGATAGAAAGCGCTATTGCGCGATGGGGAGAAGGGGTTGGTTTGGATCTCTCTTTTGCCGTTTTTGGGCACACGCTTGCGGAGTATTTCGCGAGCGTGGTGGTGTTCGCGGCCGCGTTTGTTGCCTTTAAGGTTTTGCAATGGCTCGTTTTGCGCAAGGTAAAGGCGCTTGCCGAGCGCACGGCAACAGAGTTGGACGATACTTTCGTGAAGATGGTGGCAAGCTTCCGCCCGCCGTTTTACGCATTTTTGGCGTTTTGGCTTGCTGTGCAATACTTGGGGGCGCACGGCGTGTGGGCGAAAATCCTGACGGCGGTTGCGATCGTGTGGGCGGTTTATCAGGCGGTCATCACGCTTGGGATTCTCGTTGAAGATCTCCTCCTCAAAAAGATCGCGAAGGATAAGGATCCCAACACGCAAGCCGCGTTGCGCCTTCTGGCAAACTTCGGCAAGGGGGCGCTGTGGGGGCTTGGCATCGTTCTTTTGCTTGCCAATTTGGGCGTGGATGTTTCTTCCTTGCTTGCGGGGGTGGGGATTGGCGGTATTGCGATCGCGTTTGCCGTGCAGGGCATCCTTTCGGATCTTTTTAATTCCTTTTCCCTTTACTTCGACAAGCCGTTTGTCGTGGGCGATTTCATTGTCCTGCCCGACGGCAAGATGGGGACGGTCAAACACATTGGCTTGAAATCCACCCGCGTTACCTCGCTGACGGGGGAAGAGATTGTCGTTCCTAACTCCGTTCTGACAGGTTCTTCTATCCAAAATTTCAAGCGAATGCAGGAGCGCCGCATCACCTTTACACTTGGGGTGGGGTATCACACATCGGTGGACAAACTGCGGCGTGCCCTACAAGTCGTGCGCGAAGCCATTGAAGCGCGTGATCAGGTGCGGTTCGATCGCGTGCACTTCAAGCAATTTGGCGACTTCGCGCTCATAATTGAGGCGGTGTATTACCTTCAAAACCCCGACTACACCTTCTATATGGACACGCAGCAGGCAATTAATTTCGCTATCAAGGAAGCGTTTGAAAAAGAGGGGATTGCAATTGCGTTTCCCACGCAAACCGTTTATTTGCGTAAAGACGCTGGCGATTTATCTTCTTAAAACCTCGCAAGGCGCGGTTTTCTAGCGTTCCTTGCGCAGAAGCGCTTCGCGCACTCGGGGTAAGACGCCTTCACGAAACCATTCCTCGCGCTCATCGAGATCTCCCGCGAGCACCGCTTGGAGGCCCATCCCCGTTGCGTGCCGCAAGGACAGATCAACAGACGACAACGAAAGAGCGTAAAGCACGCGATCGCCCGTTGAAGCGGCGGAGATTCCCCCTGTGGTGATGATTCCCGTGAGCGCGCCGCTTTCGAGAAACACGCCGCCTCCCGATGCTCCCTTTTGGGCGAGAATCACCCCTGGCAGGGAAAATATCGCCGCAATGGAAGGGTCGCTTGAAAAGGCATAGCGCTCCGCGACGGTTGCGATAGTGCTCACGGGATACAACGCCCGCTCAATGATTTCGGGGGAGTAAAACTCCACAGGATACGCCGCAACGAGCACCTCTTGTCCTTTTTGCGGGATAGTCGGCAGCCACGGCGCGGCGGTGCGCGTTGTGAGGTCGGCGCCTGGAGCGGCGCTCTTGAGGCGCAAGAGGGCGTAATCATACTCGCCCGTGGAGAGATAGGATTCACGGGTTGTTGCAATGGCGGCGTTTTCCTGTGCCCACGCAAGCGGCAAGAACAACAGCGACGCTTCGCCCAAGGGGCGCGCCGGGGCGCCTGAGCGCACCTCACAACGCACATCTCCAAACTCCGGCGTTCCGGAAAGCGCAAGCGGGTAGGCAATATGGGCATTGGTGAGGATTACGCCGCGCTGGTCGATGAACACGCCAGATCCTGAAATAGATGAGACGAGGACGCCTTGCGTGGTGGTTGCCTGCCGTATACAGCGGATATTCACCAGAGACGAGCGTGCTTTTTGGTTGATGACGCTCCATTGGGCAGGGGGTTGTGGCTGGGAGGAGGGGGTGGAGACGGGTATGTTTGGCGTTGTTGTTGAGGTGGGCGCGCGGGAAGGTTGATCGGAAGGCGGGCGCGCTTGCGCGCTTTTGCCGCCTCGGGCAGAAGCGGGGGAAGTTGTGGCTTGCGTTCGCGGCGCGGGCGCTGAGAGTTCGGGGGAAGCGTCTGGTTGCGGTTGCGGGGGTGTTTGATTCGAAGAGGAGGGGTGAGTTAGGAGGGTGGGCATTGCGTCTGCCGCGGTATCCTCGCGCGAAGCCTTGGCGGCTTCTTCTTGCGCATTGGCTGGCGCGTTGCCTTGCGTCTCTTGCCGCGTTTCCGGTTGCCCTATTCCCACAAAGCCGGCAAGGGCGGCGATAACGCCGAGAAACCACGCAATAATGGCTTGCGTCATAGCCGTTACCATAGCACACACGCCAGCCTTGCGGCGAGAAAGGGGTGATGGTATTTGTCAACTCTTGACAAAACTTAAAAATGTTTTATAGCTTGATTTTTTGACCTTCTGAGGCTACGATACAAATACCCCAAAAGGTCGTAAGTGGGTGGGTTTTGCAGACCCATTACCGGCATTATAGGCGTTAACGCTTTTTGCTATGACAACGACAACTGATCTTGAACTCCTTACCACCCTCGTTGTTGCTGAGGAAGAGGAAGAAATTGATCCGGAAGAAGAGCCGACAGAAGACCCAGAGGAAGCTGCTGATGAGGGCGACCAGGAGGAGGAGGAAGAAGAAGCTCCTTCTTCTGAAGAGTTTGCTGAAGATGAGGGTAACCTCGAGGAGGAAGAAGATGGTGAAGAAGAGGACAACTAAACTACTTTCCCACCTCATTTGAAGGTTTTTGCACCACCCCCGCCTTTTAGGCGGGGGTGGTCTTTGGTTTGTTGATGGGAAAAGCGCTGGTGCAAAGCTTGGGGAGAAGGAAGCTGAAAAGGGAATGGGAAGAAGGGGCCGGCAGGCTTTTACGCTTCTTTCTCATGCACGGCGCTTTCTAGCCGTTCGCGCAGAGAAGCCTTACGACTGCGCCGGTCCTTCAAGCGTGTGAGAGCGCGTAAGGCTAGCCAGAGGAAGGTTGCTGCGCCCAGAATAAGGATCGCCCAACCAATCCACGCCTGCCGGAGCACCGCCGCCGCGGCGCTGAGCGCCGCGGCGGCGGTGCGTCGCCACCAGAGGGAGAAGGGCTCAGATTCACGAGAAGGCAGACCTTGGCGCTCTGCTTCCCACGCGCGCGCGAGCGCTTGGGCCTGCGTCTCAAGGCGTTGCGCCCCTTGCCGCGCGAGAGAATTCACACCCTCCGCGATAGGCGCCGCGCGTGATACCGCCGTACGAGCAAAGGAGCGCGCCGTCGCGCCGCTTATCGCTCGGTTGGAAGGCAAGAGATCCTCTCCGTCGACAACGCCGTCGCCGTCGGTATCGGCGTCAAGGGGGTTGGTGTCCTTGCGCGCCTCTTCCCCGTCGGTAAGTTTGTCGCCATCTGAATCAGCCTTGAGTGGGCTTGTGCCGCCCGCGAGCTCTTCGTTATCGGAAAGTCCATCACCATCTGTGTCGGGGTTGCGGGGATTGGTGCCAAGCTCTCGTTCTTGTTCGTCGGGAATGCCGTCATTGTCGTCGTCCGTATCTTGGTTGTCGCCAAAACGATCGTCATCAGTATCCCGGTCGACAATGAGAGTCATTGGGGGTGTAGTGGTCTCATTGTTTTCGGGAATCGGGAGGGGTGTTTTGCCGAGGATAGTTTTGCGGGCAACCCGAACGATCCGGACTTTCAGGGTGTAATCGCCTTCTTGCGCGGTCCATAACATTCTTGCGACAGCGCTTCCTTGAGGACCAAGTTCTACGGTTGTGGTCGCCACAACCGACTCATCAATAAAGACTGCCACCTCCGCCTCACGCGTTTCTTCGCTCGTGTTCCACAGGGGCACAAAGATTTTCACCTGCTCTCCCGCAAAAAACTCCGAAGGCTCGATCCACAGTGGTCGGTTTATGATAGCAACAGGAGAGGCCGCAACGGCATATTCCCCGCCTGCCCACACGAGCCAAGCAAGCAGCGCGCTTCCCACGAAGAAGTTCCATTTGTCGCGCATAGCGCTTTCACCTTACCATACGCGCGCCAGCGAGGTGTTTCCTGTGTGTGCCGCTTTGATGGCGCGCTTTAGAGCGTGGCCGTGAAGATCGGTAAACGGGAGATGTGTGCTCCTCTCCGCAACGCTCTTTGATGCTGACCGCGCAAGAGGAGAAAACAGAGTGCAACCTATTGGAGAGAATAAAGATATTCCAATGTGGCGCGAGCCACCACCTCGAGACTTTTGTCGCTACACCGATCGAGAGTGTCGTTTGTTGTATGGTGCGCGGGGAATCCGGCGTCAATAAGGAGGATGCTTGGAATGTCGGCTTGGTTGAGGGGTATGTGGTCATCTTGCACACTGGGTCCTATATTGTTTTGAAACACTGAACCATCCACCTTTTGCGCCACCGCCCAAAACGATTCCACCAAATCTTCGGCGTACCGAAGAGAAAATGGCTCCTTTTGTATGCGAATGTTTTTACCACATACCATATCGAGGACTATTGCGCCCATTGGCTTTGTGTCCCCATATACTTCGTGTATATGTTCAGCAAAATACGTTGACCCCAAAGGCCGCCAATTACTGTAGTCACCGCGTTGGTTAATGTCACCTTCTTCTCCATCAAAGAAAACCAGGTCAACACCAATTTTGGGCGTTACGGAGGCGTTGCTTACTACCCGCGCAAGCTCCAACAGAACTGCAACTCCAGAAGCGGAATCGTTAGCTCCAGGCACCGGCTGATCAAACCTTGTCTTATCCTTGTCGGCGAAACGTTTACTGTCGTAGTGGGTTGCAATAATGATGCGCCTGTTTTGCTCAGGGAAGAGGCGCCCAACAATGTTCGTTAAGGTGTACGTGTTACCGTCTGTGGCTGGGTACTCCCACGACTGCGCAATGACTTCGTCAGTATAGGTGCGCATTTCCGCCAACAAGGCTTTTTGCACACTTTTATGCCCTCGTGAACCCATATACCGAGGGCCATAGCGAAGCTGTTGGTCTATTATTGCCAGCATTTCGTTGCCGTTGATGGAGTCGTGTTTACTTAATTGGCGCGCAAGCACTTCGGCCGTAAGATATTCAACGGGAGCATAATTATCGGTCAGGATTGGGTAAGGGCTTAATTCGTATCGTTCGAGATTAATAGTTTGTGAGGGCAGAGACCGTATTAGAGGATGTGCGCTTCTCGTAACCTCAACTGATTCCATATCGACAATACGAATGCTGTTGTACCCAACGAAAATGATGTTTTGCGTGTGGGTGTTTTTGGGGGTTTCAACTGCGAAAAAATAACTATTCGGGAAGACCTGTTGAAATGTCTTGATCTCAGAAAAGAGCAAAGACGGCTGCTGCCGTGACAAGTCTCCAATGATATTGGCAATAAATACACCGTTTGGAGCAAGCTTTTCCTTTGCAAGGCTAAAAAATTCGCGCGTTGTAAAATGCGCCGGGATGGAAAAGAGTGAAGAATATACATCGCTGAAAATTACATCGTATGTCTGGTTGGTGTCTCGAAGAAGATGGCGGCCATCTGTTATGTGGTTATGCAAGCGGGGTGTTCCCTTCACGCTGAAATATTGTTGCGCCAGGGGGTAGAGAGATGGCTCTATTTCTGCCACATCTACGATTACGTTCGGTAGTTCCGCCAACAGAGCCTTTGGTATGGAGTAAGCGCCTCCGCCTATCACCAGCGCGCTTCGGACATCCGGCTGAAAGAGTTTATAGAGCGCATAGTACTTTGTGTATTCATATGCTAAATCCGTGGGGTCGTTTGTATCAAGAAACATTGCGCCGGAAGAACTTCGATCTTGTTGCAAAACCCGTACTGGCCTTCCCTGCTGCTGGCTGTCGTAGATTGTTATTTTTTCGTAAATGCCATCTTTGTGGTAGAGCGCGGCGCTGTAAGCTTGCGAGTTGATAAACATTGCGGCGCCGACGAGCACGATGACCACCAAGGCGGTTTTTGCAAGCAGGTTTTTGTTGTCACTGAACACTATAAGCGGGATGAGACCAAGTGTACACAAGGTAATTCCAGTGGAAATAAAAATAAGATCCACGCCGAGTTTGGGAATAAGCACGAAGCCGGTAAGCAAACTCCCGCTGATACTACCAAGCGTTGACCAGAAGAAAATGCTGCCAGAGACACTGCCGATACCTTGTGCGGGGGCGTAAGCGCTGTGGAGTTTTATCGCGTACGGCGACAAGATTCCAAGTAGCAATGCGGGCAGAAAGAAAAGGAGCAAAGAGGCAACAAGAGGCCCGTTCACTGGCGATAGTGCTATGCCTAAGATGGGGAGAGTAAGAACGCTCAGGAAGTGCACAGCCAACACTAGGACGCCGCTTGCGAGAATGATTCCGAAAAACCGTTGAGGGGAGGGGAGCCTATCAGCGAGGTTGCCTCCAATGTGGTACCCAACACTGAGGGCCGCAAGCACCACACTGATGACGCTGGAGACCGTGAAGATGGTATTGCCGTAGTATGGTGACAACGCGCGCACTGCCACAATTTCAATAATTAAAACACACGCGCCTGTGACAAACACGACAAAGGGAAACAAGTTCTTTTTTATGCATTCATGCATATCGTGCGCTGGCAAGTATACTCAAGACGGCGCTGCTTAGTCAGGCGCTTATGGTTGATTGTATCATTTATCTTTGCCGCAGTCTCTCGTTCTCCTGTTTCTCTCGCACTTCACAATACTTAGCAAGGCTTCGCCTTTCGCTCCTTGATTTTGTGCGGGTGGGGGGAATCGGTCACCAGTTCTAAGCAAATTCGCCGCCTCCGGCGTCTCATTTGCTAAGAACTCGCGACCCCGACCTCGGCGCCCGCCACGCTTCGCGTGGCGACTTCGTGGCGCCTCGGTTCGATTCCCCCACCGCGCTCCAAAATCATAGTCGCGCGACGCTTCGCCTCGCGCTCCTTGATTTTGTGCGGGTGGGGGGAATCGAACCCCCGACCTCAGCTTGGAAGGCTGATGTTTTACCACTAAACTACACCCGCGCTGTGCATACTATACCACAAACCCCCGCTTTTGCGGGGGTTTGTGGGAGTCACCGTGGACCTGCCGCGCCTTAGCGGCCTTGAGCCACGCGGTCTTTAAATCCCTTGGCTGGAGTGAATTTCGGCATTTTTGTTGCCGGAACTTGCACTGTTTCTCCGGTGCGCGGGTTGCGTGCCGTGCGCGCTTTACGCTCGCGTCGGCGGAAGGTGCCCAAACCGGCGATGGAAACTTCCTCGCCGCGGGCGACCGCCCCGACTACAGCGTCGACAACCGCTTCCACGGCGCGCTCCGCGTCTGCTCGGGTGCTCCCCAAAACATCCCGAACGCGGTCTACAATATCTTGCTTGTTCATAGTGTCAATGCATTAGGTGTTCTGGTAATGTGATGCGCCTCCTTGTGAGGCCTGATAATACCGCAGGATATTGTAAATAAAGGCGTAAAAAAGCGCAATAGCCGGAGCTGCCCGGTATTTTAATTGACATATTATATATTTTGTGATTTGAAAACAGGTCGCTGCGCGCGAGATGTGCGTGACAAGGAGAGCAGGGGCGGGTTGCCAATACCCGACGATTTGTGGCACCATTCGGCGGTATGGCTCACCCTGTTGTTTTTTTCCAAGGTCAGCGCGGCGCGTATTCCGAAGAGGCCGCGAGCGTTATCTTTCCGGGCGCGACGATGGTTGCTCAGCCGACATTCCGCAAGGTGTTTGAAGCGCTTGCGGCTCAACCAGAAGCATTTGCGTGCTTACCAATCGAGAATACCACGGCAGGGCGGGTAAGCGATGTTCAGCTTTTGTTGCCCCGTTTTGGCTTTCAAATCATCAAGGAGCATTTTTTGCCCGTGCGGCACCAGTTACTGGGTGTTGTCGGCGGGTCTCTTTCCCGCGTGCGCGAAGTGTTGAGCCACCCACAGGCGCTCGCGCAGTGCGAACGCTTTTTAAAAGAGCACAACCTGACTCCTATCCCTTTTGAAGATACGGCTGGCGCGGCGGCGGAGGTCGCTCGCCGAAACGATCCAACGCTAGCCGCGATTGCTTCGCGCGCGGCACAGCAACACTATCGTCTCAAAGCTTTTGCCGAAGATATCCAAGATGAGACGCACAACACCACGCGGTTTATCGTTCTTGCTGGCTCTCCTCAGCCTATTGAGCCGCCTGATCCGTCGCGCGCCTTTATTACCGCAATTTGGTTCACGCTCAAAAGCGTCCCAGCCGCGTTATACAAAGCGATAGGCGGGTTTGCGACCGCCGCCTTAAACCTCACAAAGATTGAGTCGCACCTTACGGGTCACCGCTTCACGCGCGCCCAGTTTTACATTGAAGTTGAAGGTCATCCGGAGACAGACGCGATGCGGCACGCGATGCGGGAGCTTACGTTTTTTGCTGATGATGTGCGGGTGTTGGGCGTATTCCCAGCCGACCCCTATCGTTACAACGGCCATCCTCAAGAAATCGTGCTTTAAAGAGACTTTTCGAGCCTTTGCGCGGTTTGGCTCATTGAGATCCACGCTTTGCGCGATGTGCACTTAGCGCGCGTACTCCACGATGCGGTTTTCTCGGATCACATGGACTTTAATTTCGCCAGGGTAGCGCAGTTCATCTTCAATACGCTTGGCGATGTTGCGCGCTAGTGTCCGCGCGCCGACATCTGAAACAGCTTCCGGCTGGACAAATACACGGACTTCCCGCCCCGCAGAAAGAGCGTACGCCTTTTGCACCCCCTCAAACGAGGTGGCAATCGCCTCAAGATCCTCCAAGCGCTTAATGTACTGCTCGACGCTATCACGCCGCGCGCCGGGCCTCCCTCCGGAAATGGCGTCAGCCACCTGCACGATGACCGACTCGACGGTTTCGTAGGGGTATTCTTCGTGGTGCGCTTGCATTGCTTTGATAATGCGCTCGTCTTCGCCAAATTTCATCAAGATTTTCCTGCCAATTTCCACATGGGACCCTTGCACCTCGTGGTCTAGCGCTTTTCCGATGTCGTGCACCAACCCTGCAGCTTTCGCGATTTGCACATCCGCCCCCAATTCTTCAGCCAGCATTCCTGCTAAAAGCGCGACTTCCACCGAATGTTGGAGCACATTTTGTCCGTAGCTCGTTCGGAAATACAGTCGCCCGAGTATCATCAGGGTTTTCGGGTTTAGATTAAACACACCCGCCTCGTACGCGGCCTCCTCCCCTTTTTGTTTAATGATCTTATTGATTTCTTCTTTCGCTTTTTCAACCACCTCCTCGATTCGCGCGGGTTGGATGCGCCCGTCGAGAATCAAATTTTCCAAAGCGACGCGGGCAATTTGGCGGCGTATTGGGTCAAACGATGAGATCATTATTGTTCCAGGCGCGTCATCAATCACCACTTCCACGCCGGTGGCACGCTCGAACGCCTTAATATTTCTCCCTTCCTTTCCAATAATTTTCCCCTTGATGTCATCGGAAGGTATGGGGACAACCGTTGACATAACATCTGGCGCAACAGAGTTGCCGAGGCGGTGAATAACGGAAGTAAGGATCTCCTGCGCTTTGCGCTCAAAGCGCTCCTCCCCCTCTTGCGCCAATTTATAGAGACGCTTCGCGATATCTTCCTCGTATTCTCGTTCTATTTGTGCGTAGAGTTCCTTGAGAGCCTCATCGCGCGTCATTCCAGCGACTCGCTCGAGCGCTATCTCCATTTCCTCTTGCGCTTTGCGCAACGACGCTCGGTCAGCCTCGAGCGCCTCTCGCTCTTGGGTGAGCGTTTTTTTTGCAGCTTCATGTTCGGCAAGGCGCTTGTCGAGCGCTTCTTCGCGCGCCAACAAGCGCTCTTCCAACTTTTGGACACTACGTTCTCGCTCAGCGATAGTCTCGAGCCGCTCATCAATAATGCGTTGCGCCTCCGTTTCCGCGCGCTCAACAATCTTGGAAGCCTCTTCCTTTGCTTCCAAGAGGCGCTGTTTAATTTCAAGCTCCATTGACCCGCGCTTGGAAAGCGCGATAGCCCAGCGGAGCACATAGCCAACCACCCCTCCTACGAGGAGCGCTCCGAACATAGCAAGGAGGATGGTAAAAGACATACGCAACCGCTTACAATATGGGCAGCGGCGCGCAGAAAGAAAGCGTTATGTTTTTTGCGTCACTGTCGTGCGTGTGCGAGGTTCGTGCTCCAATCGCACTCCTCACGCATCCGAGGATGCACTCTGTTCGCGCAAGGCAGGGAAAAATAGGCTTTCTGCGCCCAAAGCTGCTGCCGCATACTTGATGGATAACAATACACCAACACAAAGGCCCTACTGGGGAGCCTCCACACGAGGGTACCACACTTCTTGCGGCGCTTCAACAGCGGGTTTTTGGCTGTTTTCCCTTGGAAGGAGCCAGGACTGTGTCAACGATGCCGTAGGCAACCGCCTCCTCGGCCGTCATAAAGAAATCGCGATCTACATCCTTTTCAATGCGGGAAAGTTTTTGGCCAGTGTTTTCCGCGAGGATCTTGTTGAGCCGTTCGCGGGTGCGCAAGATATGCCGCGCGGTGATTTCTATATCCGAGGCTTGCCCTTCCACGCCGCCCCACGGCTGGTGGATCATCACCTCCGCATTGGGGAGAATGTAGCGCTTACCGCGCGCTCCCGCCGACAACACGACAGACGCCATCGAAGCGCAGATACCAAGACAAACGGTGGCGACAGGGGGTTTGATGTGCCGCATTGTGTCGAGTATCGCAAGGCCAGAGGAAACCACGCCGCCTCCCGAATTGATGTAAAGCCAAATGTCCTTTTTGGGATCCTCAGCCTCGAGGAACAGCAACTGCGCCACGACGGTGTTTGCCACCGCGTCGTTAATTGAGCCACCTAAAAACACAATGCGCTCCTTGAGAAGGCGCGAGTAGATGTCGTAGGCGCGTTCGCCGTAGGTTGTTTTTTCAATGACGGTAGGAATGAGGTAGGTCATACGGCAGATACTCTACCTACATTATGCTGCTTGCGCAACACAACGCAGGCTCGGCGGGGTTACTTTTCGCTATTTCCCTTATTTTCAGCCAAAGACGCCATTGGGGTATCACGCTCGGCTTTATTATGCAGTTCTTCGCCCAACAACCTTCGAAACGCCGCCTCATTGCGCATACGCTGGCGCAGAAATGCTTCAACGGATTCTCGCTCAAGCGAAGGGTTATGGGAAAGAATATGGTCTGTCTCGCGCTTCACCGCTTCGGCGTCTTCCGTTATGTGCTCGGCTTCAGCAATAGCTTCCAGGATGAGCTGAGCCTTAACGCGGCGCGCGGCTTCTTCTTGCCAAGCCTGCAGGAGAGCTTCTCTCTTTTCTCCCAAGTCATCAAGGAATGCTTCCATTGTTTTGCCGAGAGCTGCGAGTTGGGCAGCGACTTCTTCCATTATCCGCATCAGTTCTAGCTCAACAAACACAAGCGGGACTTCAAAATCGGTTTCCTTCAGCAAAGCATCAAGGAGCGATTTGCGCGCTGTTTCCGTGCGCTCCCGCGTCAGGAACACGCCGATATCTTTTTGGAGGGCATCTTTCAGTTCGGCAACACTTTGAAAAGGTCCAAGATTTTTAGCGATTTCGTCGGTAAGAGGCGGAAGGCTGTCTTCGGATATGTCGTCGAGCGTGGAAGTATCTTGTGGATTGAGTGCTTTTCGCGCTTTGAGCGCGTGCTCCTTGCGCAGGAGCGTCAAGGCGCGTTCGAGTGCTTCTTTTTGTTCTTTTTCGCTGTGAGGTTGTGCTCCGCCAAGCACGCGTGCGGCAATTGCGCGATAGTCGGGAAGGGGGATGTCGGGATAGACGGGAACAGCAAGCGTGAAAACGATACCTTCTTCATCTGCCTCTTCTTTTACAAAAACACGAGGGGCAGCAACCGCTTTTGGCGCGTGTTCGTCAAGCAGGTGCGGCAGGTGAGGCTCCAGCGCAATGCGCACGACTTCCCGCACAATGTCGTTTTCCTTGAGATGTTTCTCGGCAACATGAGGCGGCACTTTGCCCGGGCGGAAGCCGTCAAGCACCAGCGTCTGCGCGAGGGTTTGTATAGCCTTAGGGCGGACGGCGGCAATGGTTTCGTTAGGGACAACACCTTCAAGGTGCACTTCACTGTGGGGCGCTTGCTCCACGGAGCGCACGACAATAGGGTGGCGAGTTGCGTCTTGCTGTGTCATACCGTGCTACCCTACCACACCGCGCACCTCACCACAAACCGCGCGCCCTTGGGGCGCGCGGTTTGTGGTGCTGGGCACTACGGCGTCTGCAGCTTAAAATTGGAGTTCCCCCTCAATATTTCGGAGTTCCGCGTCAAGGTTTTCCGTGTCAAACTGTAATTCAGCTTCAATAGTGTCGAGGTCATCGTTCTCGCTCACTTGTTGAAGTTCTTCCGGGCTAGGGCCCTCTAGCGTTTCTGCGGCTGGGACACCAGCGTTCTGTTGGGCCTTATCGTTGGATTTGCTGCCCCAGTAGTACAAACCGCCGATTGCCAAGACGGCCACGACCACGATTGCCGCGACAACAGGCCCAATCGGCGCCTGATCTTGCGTTGCGTTCATAGAAGACTGTGTACCTTGCTCGGACATGCCTGAAGGGGCCCCGGGTTGTTGTGTCTTCATAGGTTTTTGTTCCATAAGCGTTGTAAGTTAGTGGGTGTTGGTGGTTAATAACGCATTACAATTACATAAGCCCTCGGTCAGTCAGGATTCCCTTATTCTTCCCCGTCAGTTGGAGATGGAAGGGTGGTCCTCAGTAGAGACTTTAGCTTCAGTTTCTCCGGCTGTTGTGCTGGTTTCGCCCGAGCCGCTTTGCGTTTGGGCGCGCACGGACCCTAACGCGGCGCGAACCTCACGCGTTGCGGCAACCAGTGCGGCGTGCGCGCGCTTGATGGCCTCGATGGGTTCGCGCGCCTGTTCTCGGCGCGCCTGCGCCTGCTCGCGCAGCTGCGCAGCGAGATTGTTCATTGTTTCGGCTGTATTTGTAGTCTGATCGTCTGCAGACACATTAACATCAGCCTCGACTTCAACATTCAGCGCAGCCACCACTCCTTTTGCTTGCGCGATTGCGTTGCGTGCTTCTTGTAGTTTTGCGCGAGCGGCCGTCCCGTCGAAGCCGCGTTCACGAAACCCTTCTTCCAATTCGGCTATGCGGCGCTCTAATTTATCAGCTAGTTTTTCCAGGCGCACCACTGCCGCCTCCAGCCGTTCTTTCACACGACGGAACATGTCGGCAAGGTTATTGCGTGCACGCTCAAGAATTTGCTCCTTTCGCGCCTCTAATCGCTCTTGCGCCTTTTCTTTACGCTCTTCAAATCGCTCTTTCGCTTTTTCCCTGCGTTCTTCAAACCGCTCATGAGCTTTATCTTTGGGGTTTTCCATCTCTTGCTTTTCGGCAAGAGGAACCACATTGTCTCTTCCTCTGGGTGGGTAGCTCGGCGGCAGGGTGGGGGAGTGATCACCTGCCGACGCCGGACGCGCCTCACCGTCTCCCGGTTTCCCTACCGGCTTACCATCACGCGACGGCGGTAGCGGGACTGGGAGGTGCGGTTTCTCGCGGGAGGGCTTTACCTCCCCTTCGACTTCTGCTTTCACAGACACAGGATCGTCTTGAGCTTTTTCGGATACCACCGCTTCGCCTCTGGCAGAGCCTCTGGCAGATGTTTCTTGCGCGTACGCGCTTTGAGCGAAGACGGTGAGCGACGCAATGCACACTGCCGCCGCGAAGCCGGCAAAGCCCAACAAGTGTGTGCGGGAACGCTGGGCAAGGGTAAGGTAGGAGTATGACATACGGAGTGTTACGTTAAATTATTGCTAAGGGGTCTGGTAACATAAGTCGCATTACTCGTATTGCAACACGTAACGCTTGCTCAACTACTTGGTTTGCTGTAGGTAGTATACTCACCCGTAAGAGAGCGGACAATACACAGGTTGTGTATAACGGTTGCCCACAAAATGGGCGCCGCTTTTGTGCCTTTCCAAGTGTGAGCTCCCTGTGCGGCAGATGGAGCGTTTTTGTCGTTGACCTTGTGCATCGCTGCGTCACGAAGCAAATTTTTGGCGATATAAATCTTTTGCGCGCTCAACGGCTTTTCGGGCGGCTTGCGCCCCCTCAAACCCTTTCACCACCACTTCTTTATTTTGAAGCGCTTTGTAGGTGGAAAAGAAGTGTTCCATTTCTTTGAGCGTGTGAGAATTAATGTCGTTGAGGTCTTTTACCCCCGCGAATCGCGGGTCTTCGGCGGGAACCGCGATGAGCTTGTGGTCGTCTTCCCCGTCGTCCGTCATTGCCATAATGCCAACCGGGCGCGCTTCAACGAGTATGCCAGGCAAGAGAGGATATGTGGTGAGCACAACAACATCCAACGGATCAGCGTCGTCCCAGTAGGTTTGCGGTATAAACCCGTAGTCAAACGGGTAATCCTGCGCGGTGTGCATAGGCCGATCCAGCTTGATAAGACCGGTTTCTTTGTCAATCTCGTATTTATTCTTGGAAAAACGCGGAATTTCAATAATAACATTCACAATTTCCGCGTCTCCTGCAGGAACATCATGCCAAAGGTTCATAGAGGAATGGTGCATAAAGCCAGTAAGACGTATAACGGTGCTTTGGCGCACAACGCCGCTTCAACAATACGCCACAGCGCGCTCGGGCGCAACATGTTTTCGGCGTAGTTTCTCTTGCTATTACGTGCTTTGGGCGGCACTTTTGGATTCCTCGGCCTCTCCCTTCTCATTCAGCGTCTTGCTTGCCAATTGAGAAGGTGCTTGCGATGTTTGGGGCGAGGCGGTTTCTTTGGGCTGTTCGTTTGATTTGGGAGTTGCCTCCTCTCCTTGTTGCGCCGTCTCATTGGCAGGCGCAAGCGAGTTGACCAGATCGGAAAGCTCGGGTGACAGCACTTCTTTCATGTTTGCTCCTTCCGCTGGTTTTATGTCTATTTTCCAGCCGGTCAGCTTGGCGGCAAGGCGGACATTTTGCCCGCCACGGCCGATCGCAAGCGAAAGTTGGTCTTCGCTCACGGTTACATGGGCTATGCGGTTTTCCTCATCAAGGGCGATGTCCATCACACGCGCCGGCTGGAGCGCCTCTTCAATAAAGTAAGCGGGGTCGTCGCTCCACTCCACAACATCGATTTTCTCTCCGCCCAGCTCGCTGATGACCACGGAAACCCGCACGCCCCGACTGCCCACGAGGGAACCGACCGGGTCGATGTGTTCGTCAAACGAAACTGCGGCAACCTTGGAGCGGCTCCCTGGTTCGCGGGCAATTGCGCGGATAGCCACTGTTCCGTTGCGCAACTCAGGAACCTCCTGTTCGAACAATTTTGCCAAGAAGCGCGGGTGTGCCCGGGAAAGCCGCAGGTAAATGCCCCGCGGGCTTTCGTCCACTTTCATTAAAAGAGCGCGAATGCGCTCGCTCGGGCGGAAGCGTTCCCCGGGAATTTGTTCTTCACGCGGCAAGACGCCAGTTGCCTTGCCGAGCTCAACAAACACCACACCGCGCTCAACGCGCTGAACAGTGCCAGTGACTATTTCGCCTTCTTTGCTTGCGAATTCAGCAAACACCGATTCGCGCTCTGCCTCGCGAATTTTTTGGATGATGACTTGCTTTGCGGTTTGGGCAGCAATGCGGCCAAACGACTCTTTGGTTTCCAAAGGGAACAGGATTTCATCTCCCGGCTGCGCCTCGCGTTTAATGTGCCGCGCGTCTTCCACGAGAATGTGTTGCTCGGGGATAAAGCGGATTTTTTCTTCCTGAAGCGACTCTTCCTCTTCCGGCATACGGACTTCGTCGGGCGACACGACCTTTTTGACTTGCACGAATTCCACATCGCCTGTCTCGGCGTTGAAAAACGCGCGCACAACCTGCCCGCGGCTGCCATACTCTTTCTTGTACGCAGTTGCCAGCGCCGCTTCAATAGCAGCCAAGGTGCGGTCGCGCGGGATACCGCGCTCGGCTTCTAACTGCTCAACAACGGCGTTGAGCACTTTCATGTCGAATAAAGGCATACGTAATGATTTAATTTATTATGTTGATGGTTAATGTGTTGTCTCGGTGTGTTCCGTAGTGACCGTTGTCGAGAATAAAGTGTGTTGGTTATGTGTGGCGCTAGAGAAGTTTCCTGTTAATTATTGGGTTACCGTGGGGCATCTTGTCTGCGGCAGTATGGGTCGAGTTTTGCGGTGTGCTTAGCGCGGAGGAAAACTTTCCTCGTTTGCCAACTTTCGCGTTGTGCCCGTCGCGACACCCGTGCGCGGCATTATACCGCACTTGCTGTTGATACACAAGGCGCTTAAGGAAGCGCTATAATAATGGCAATGGCGCAAAGACCAAAAATGCCGCACGGCGGCCATGCGGCAGAAGAAGAGGCGCGCTATCTCCACGCGGAACTCGCAAAGCGCGCAAAGGCACTCGAAGGTGCTTCGCCGGAAGCGATCACGCGAATGGAGCGGGAGGTTGTCGAGCAGTACCGCGCCACGCCGCACCACCGCACTCCCGCCACCCAACCCGCGCTTTCCCATGAAGAGATAGAAGCTCAGCGGGCAATCGTGCTTGCCATTCCTCCGGATAGGCATGATGAGGTCATTTCGTCCCTCGTTGACATAATGCTCACAAAAGGCATCAAAAATATGTTAACGGTTGCGGAGCGTTCTGGTCCACACATTCTTGATGACGCGCACCGTTTTCTGGTCGCGTATCTCAAAGCGGGCTACCCCGTGTATGGCTTGCGCGAGCGTGATCCAATGCAACGGACGCTAAGAATGACCTTGTATGAAGTGCGTGTTGCGACCGCACTGCCGGAAGAGGAAAAAGCTGCGGATGCGGTGCTCGCGAAAATGATGCAGCTGTACGCCGGTCTTCTTGCCTTGTACGACGAAAAGGAACAAATGGGGCATAGCGTCCTTGAAATCGCCGTACCCGAGGACGCGGATACCATCGGCTTTTACATTGCCGTTCCAACGGCGCAAAAGAACGCGTTTGAAAAGATGCTCTCCTCCTTGTTTCCTCACGCAGTGTTTGAAGAAGTTCCGGGCGATTACAATCCTTTTTCCGAAAAGGGCGGGGTTGCGGTTTTGGAAGGGAGCCTCAAAGCTCCCTGGGTGCTTCCCATTGCAACATACGAAGACATTAAAGGGGATCCCTTGCGCGTTTTGTTAGAATCGTTCACGCGGCTTGAGCGGCAGGGAGTTGGTGCCGCGCTGCAGGTTACCGTCGCACCGGCGCCAGAAGATGCGCTTACCTGCGCCGTGAAAACCCTTGAGAAGTTGGATGAAGGAGAGACGCTCCAAAGCGCGTTTCGAGAAGTCTCGCGCGGGACGCTCACAAACGTGATTGTGGAAATTGGGAGGGCCCTTAAGGATTTAGCGTTTTCTCAAGAAGACAACGAGAACCACGACGCGAAGAAACCCAAAGAGCGCAATCCCGCGGTTCGTGAACTCATCCAAAAAAAGATTAAGACGCCTTTGGTTTCCGTGGGGGTGCGCATTATCGCGTCGGCTGACGACGCGGCCACAGCAACTTCTGCCGCCCGGGACATAGTCGCGGCCTTTAGCCAGTTTGCTAACCCGCTCGGCAATCGATTTGCGTTTGAGCCGGTATCGCTCCGTCGCCAAGCGGAAGTTGTGCGGGCATTTGTGCTGCGCTCGCGCATTCCATCACGGGAAATGGTTCTTTCTTTAGAGGAGCTTGCCTCCGTCATTCACATACCGTTTGACGCGAAGGCGGTTCCCGAATCAATGCGGCAGAGTCGATCCCGGGAAGCTTCCTTGCCACAAGGTGTTCCCACGCAAGGCGTTTTGTTGGGGGAGCATATCTACCAAGGCGTGCGCACCCCTGTTGCCATGCTGCCGCAAGATCGCTTGCGGCACCTGTATGTTATCGGCCAAACCGGCACCGGTAAGACTTCGCTCCTCAAGAACCTTATCGTGCAGGATATTCGCAACGGCGAGGGGGTGTGTTTTATCGATCCTCACGGCGTGGATGTGGACGAAGTACTCTCGCAAGTGCCGCCAGAGCGGTATGATGATGTGATTTACTTTGACCCCGCCAACACTGCGTATCCATTCGGCTTGAATATGATGGAGTACGACCCGTCGCGCCCGGAAGAAAAAACGTTTGTCGTCAACGAGCTTCTGTCTATCTTTAAAAAGTTGTACTCCCATGTCCCCGAGAGTATGGGCCCGGCATTTGAGCAATACTTCCGCAACGCCGCCTTGCTCGTGATGGAAGACCCGGAAACTGGGATGACGCTCCTTGATATCGCACGCGTGTTTGCCGATGAGGTGTATCGAGAACTGAAACTGCGTCGGTGTAAAAACCCGACGGTGGCGCAGTTTTGGCGGGACATCGCGCTGAAGGCGACGGGAGAAATGGGGTTGCAAAACTACGCGCCCTACATCACCAACAAAATTGATGTGTTCACCACGAACGACATTATGCGCCCCATCATCGCGCAGGAGCGTTCCTCGATCCGCTTTAATGAAATTATGGACACACGCAAGATCCTTCTCGTGAACCTTTCTAAAGGGCGACTTGGCGATATCAACGCGCACCTTATCGGCTTGGTGCTTGTTGGGAAGTTTTTGATGGCGGCGCTCGCGCGCACCGGCCGGGGCGACTACCCTCCGTTTTACTTGTATTTGGATGAGTTTCAAAATGTGACGACGGACTCCATCAGCGTTATCCTATCGGAGGCGCGCAAATACAAGCTCGCGCTCATTCTCGCGCACCAATTCTTAAAACAACTTGACGACCCCATCCGCAACGCGGTATTTGGCAATGTTGGCTCTATGGTTGCGTTCCGTATTGGCACCCACGACGCGCAGGAACTCGAGCCTTTGTTCGCGCCCCAGTTTTCCGCCCACGACCTTGCCAACATCGACAACTACAATGCGCATGTTCGCCTTTTGGCAAACGGCATGCCACTCAAACCGTTCCGCATCCGCACCATCAAGCCCGGGGAGGGCAACCCGGAGATCGTCGACGAGCTCAAGGAGCGATCGGCACGGCGCTATGGCCGTCCACGAGCAGAGGTAGAGGAAGAAATTCGTATGCGCTACGGCATTGAGGCGCTCACGGGAGCCGATTCCGCAACCACGCATCTTCCTCCCGCGTTTTCCTGGCAGTAGCGCGCGGTACTGCGTGGCGGTGAGGAGGAATGCGCGCGTGCGCTTGGTATACTGATCCTATGTTTGTCAACCAAGAACAGCTTAAAGAGTTTCTCATTGATGCCGGTTTGTTGTCGCGGAAAGACGCGCAAGCAGCCGAGCGTGAGGCGAAGGAAAGGGGAGCAAAACTTGATGAGACGTTGGTGGCGCGCGGCGTGCTGTCTGCAGACGAAGTGCGCCGCGCACAAGCGTATGTCCTCGGCATTCCTTTTGTGAGCCTCACCGATGTGAAAATTCCCTTTGAGGTGTTGACACTTATCCCTGAACCAATTGCCCGCAAGCACAATATCGTCGCGTACCGCAAGACGCCACACGGCGAGCTTGAAGTGGCAATGCTCGACACGGACGATTTGCGCGCTATTGAGTTTGTTAAAAAGAAAACCGGCCTCAAGATTTTGCCCCGCCTTACCGATGAAGCGTCGCTCAAATCAGCGTTGCGCGCGTATCAGCGGTCACTGCAGGCAGAATTTGGCGATTTCATTACCACGGAAGCAAAATCGCTCACACTCCTTTCGGAAGGTTCGGGCGAGGAAACCGATGCCGCCACCTTGGAAAAGCACGCGCAAGCACTGCCGGTGGTACGCATCGTCAACGCGTTGTTGACCCACGCTCTTTTGCAGGGCGCTTCCGACATCCACATTGAGCCGCAGGAACAAAATGTTGTCGTGCGCTACCGCATCGACGGCATTCTCCATGATGTGATGACGCTTCCTAAGGACGCGGCTCCCGCGATTGTCGCGCGCATTAAGGTGCTCGCGAATTTGAAGCTTGACGAAAAGCGCCTGCCGCAGGATGGCCGTTTTAAAATGGAAATAGAAGGGGAGAAAGTTTCGTTTCGCGTTTCCATTCTCCCCGTGTATTTTGGAGAAAAGGTGGTAATGCGGCTCCTGCGCGAGGGCGGAGGCGGCTTTACCCTTGAATCGCTCGGCTTTCACGGGGTTTCGCTCGAGCGAATGCACGAGGCGATGCGGCAAAAGATTGGGATGATTCTCGTTACCGGCCCCACGGGTTCCGGGAAATCAACCACACTCTACACCATTCTCGATCAACTCAACACGCCAGATGTCAACATTTCCACCATTGAAGATCCCATTGAGTACCAAATGCCGCGGATCAATCAAACGCAAGTAAATCCGCAAATCGGTTTTTCGTTTGCCACGGGACTGCGCGCTTTGATGCGCCAGGACCCCGATATCATGATGGTTGGGGAGATCCGCGATCATGAAACGGCATCGCTTGCCGTCAACGCCGCGCTCACCGGTCACCTCGTCTTATCCACGCTCCATACCAACACGGCCGCTGCTGCTTTTGCCCGCTTGATAGACATGGGCGTGGAGCCGTTTTTGCTTGTGTCAACGCTGAAGGTGGTTGTGGGACAGCGTCTTGTCCGCCGCTTAATCAAGGAAGAGGCGGAGCAATACACGCTCCCTCAATCGCTCATCAAAGAGTTGGAACTCCACATAGATGCTGATCGCGTCGTTGAAGCACTCGCCGAAGAAGGGGTCATACCGAAAAAAATGCCTTTGCATTCCGTGCCATTCTTTCGGCCGCGCGAGGGTGCGGAAGAGGGGGGCTACAAAGGTCGCATTGGCATCCACGAAGTCTTGAAAGTCACGCCGGGGGTGCAACAGCTTGTTATGGAAGGAAAGGACGCGAGCACTATTGAACTCACCGCCCGCAAGGAAGGGATGTTGACGATGCTGGAAGACGGCATTTTTAAGGCCGCTCAAGGCGTGACCACCGTTGAGGAGGTACTGCGGGTGATTAGTGAGTAGTGGGTATGGCAAGGTTTTCCTACATTGCGCGCCGTCCTGACGGTTCCACGTTTGACGGCACTTTTGAAGGCCCGGACCGCTTTGCGTTGTTTGAAGAAATTCGCGCGCAGGGGGCCGTGCTTGTTTCCTTTACGGAAGAGCGCAGTGTGCTCAAGCGCGTGTGGGATTGGCTCGACGCTCGGTTTTCCACCATTCGCGAAGTGGAGAAAATTCGTTTCACCAAAGATCTTGCTGCAATGTTGCGCGCCGGTCTTTCCCTCACGCGGGCGCTTTCCGTGGTTGAACGACAAAGCCGTAATAAGGCGTTTCGCCGTTTTATTTTGGATCTGCGCGACAAGGTGCGCTCCGGCTCCTCGTTTCACGACGCTTTGCGGGCATACGAAAAGGTGCTTTCACCCCTTGTGGTGGCAATGGTGCGCGCCGGTGAGGAATCTGGTCAGCTCCCCCAAGCGTTGGAGGCGGCGGGGCTCCAACTGGAGCGAATCTATTACCTCAAAAAGAAAATCAAAGGGGCAATGCTCTACCCCTCTATCATCCTCACCGCGCTTGTCGCGATTGGCGTTTTGATGTTGGTGTATATTGTGCCGACCTTGCAGCAAACCTTTGAAGAGTTGGGAGTAGATTTGCCCGCTTCCACAAAGTTTGTGCTTGCGCTCAGCGATTTCCTCCGCGCCCAAGGAATGCTCGCGGCGCTCCTGGTTCTCGCAGTTGTGGGAGGCATTTGGGCGCTTGCGAGAACTCCGCAAGGAGGGCGCGCCATCGCGTGGAGCATTCTACATGTCCCCCTTATCGGAGCCTTGGTAACAGAAACCAACACCGCGCGAACCGCCCGCACGCTCGCCTCACTTTTGGAAGCGGGCGTTCCGGTCTCTGACGCGTTTCGCATTACCGCGGATGTCGTGCAAAATCCGCTGTATCGAAAGGTGCTACTCGAGGGAAAAGAGCTCGTTGAGCGCGGCGAGCCTATTGCCCGGTTGTTTGCGGTCCGTGACAATTTGTACCCTCCTTTGATGGGAGAGCTGGTTGCCGTCGGGGAAGAAACGGGAGCACTGCCGGAAATGTTGCGGCAGGTGGCCGATTTTTATGAAACAGATGTCGATCAGCGCACGAAAGATATGTCCACAATCATTGAGCCGTTTTTGATGGTTGTTGTCGGCATAGCTGTTGGCTTTTTTGCCATTTCTATGATCACACCCATTTACTCCGTGACCGAAGGCATCTAAGGCTATGCGCGTAACCGCTCGGGGGATGACGCTTATTGATGCTTTGATTGGCGCTGCTTTGATTGCCATCGTGTTTGTGGGGCTTGCGGGTGTGTTTCGTTTGTCGCTCGTGATGGTGACCTTAAACAAAATGCGCGTTGGAGCGGTCGCGCTTGCAAGCGAGCGTATGGAGGTGATTCTTGGAATGGAATACAACACAATAGGGACGGTAGGCGGCATTCCACCCGGACCTCTTGAGCCCACGGAAACAATCGAGCGCAACGGGACCACCTACACGCGCCGCACGCTCGTTGTGTACGCGGATGATCCGGCCGATGGTTTGGGCGACGATGACCACAATAGCATCACCACAGATTACAAACGCGTGAAAGTTGAAGTCATCTGGCAGTATCGCGACCGTACGTTGCGTTATGCGCAGGTGGCTTCCGTCATTCCTCCCGGCATCGAAAGTGCCGCCGGCGGTGGAACTTTGCGCATCAAAGTGGTGGACGCCACAGTCGCGCCCTTGCCGGGCATAACGGTGCGCATTGAAAACGAAACAACAGACCCCCCGATTGCGACGGAAATATTTTCGAATCCTGACGGAGAGGTCATATTAGGCGGTGCGCCCGCGGCGAGCTACTACCACATTGTGGTGAGCAAAGACGGCTACAGCTCCGACGGCACCCTAGCCCCCTCTGCAGACATTCCCACTCCCCTCCAACCACTACTCACCGTTGAAGAGGGGCTCACCACAGTGGCGACATTTGCCGTGGATCGCTTGGCGAGGCTTGCTATTCATACATGGCGCGCGCCAACCTCAACCGCCTTTCTCGACCCCTTGTTCGACACCGCGCATCTCGCGAGTTGGAGCAATGTGCAGATAACAGATGGATCGCTTTCTTTGGTTGCGGGAGCCGCGACAGGAACAGCGACGACCACCCTACTTACCGCAACTCCGTTGGAATCATGGCTTCAGTTTTCTTGGGGATCGTCATCTTCTGCTCCGGTGCGCGTGCAATTGTGGCGCGAGGAAAACGGGGTGCTCTTACTTATTCCTGAGGAAGAGCTTCCTGGCAACGCAGCAGGATTCACCGCAAGCCCCATTAACCTTCAAAGCGTTGGCACGACAACCACTTCGGGGCTTGTGGCGCGTTTTGATTTTATCCGTAACGGTGAAGGCGTCTCGCCGGAACTCGATTGGTGGCGCGTGGCGTATCGCCTTGGTCCAACCCCGTTAGGGGGCGTTACCGTCCGCGCGACCAGCAGTAAGATTCTCGGTTACGATGCGGCACACCAACCCGTGCCCAAACACATCATCGCCACAACCACCAACAGTGAAGGCGAGCGCATCGCCGGCGGCATTGAGTGGGACGCCTACGCGGTTGGTGTTGACGGGTGGCGCGTGGCAGATGTGTGTCCCGCCCTTCCTCTCCTTGTGGCGCCGGGGGGCACGACCAATCTCGATTTGTTCCTTGAAGAAAATGCTCGCGGCAGTTTGCGCGCGATTGTCGTTGATGAAAATGGAGCCCCTATTTCCGGCGCCACCACCACACTTTCACGAGCGTCGTGGAGCGCGCGACGAACGACTTCCCCCTGCGGCAACGCCTTTTTCGGGGATTTATCGGCAGGAACCTACACGCTTGAGGTACAAAAAAATGGCTATGCTCCATCATTG
This sequence comes from Candidatus Parcubacteria bacterium, assembly GCA_003694545.1. Classification (GTDB taxonomy): domain Bacteria; phylum Patescibacteriota; class Minisyncoccia; order Phycocordibacterales; family UBA12088; genus J119. The sequence continues at coordinate 73,479 of RFKD01000051.1, forward strand.
TCTGAGGTGCAAGTGGATGGCGAAGCGACTGTTTCGGTGACGCTTCTTATGGGCTCGTAGCGTATGCGGCAGCACACCTCCGCCTATTCGCTCATCGAAGCCCTCGTGGTTATTGCGCTTGTTGGACTGGTTGCCGGGGCAATTAGCAACATCGTGCTGGCTATTTCTCGCACGCACCGCTACGCTTTTGAGCAAGCCAGCGCCGTGAACGAGGGGCGCCGCGCTATCGCGCGTATGGGCGACTTGGCAAGAACCGCAACCTACGGCGAAGACGGTTCGTACCCGCTTGCTGAAGTCGCAACATCCTCGCTCACGATGTATGCCGATGAAGATCGAGACGGAGATGTGGAAAAAGTTCGCTTTTGGCTTTCAGGCGGCAACTTGTATGAGACTGTGGCGTCAGCCCAAGGGACACCGCCTGCGTATGGCTCTGGCGCGACCCGCGTGCTTGCATCTTACCTGCGCAACGCGGAGGATAATTTGCCCGTGTTTGTCGCTTATGATGCTCAGGGGGTGCAATTACCAATGCCGGCTCCCGTTTTGCAGGTGCGTACCCTGCACGTCCAACTTATCGTGAATGTGGGCCGAGAACGTGCCCCTGGCGACTTCACCATCACCACCACAGCGAGCTTGCGCAACACGAGGCTTTCGGATTGATGAACAAAGAGTATGAAACACCAAAACAGCTTCCCCCACTCACTTACCCCGGCGCGGTGCGCCCGCGGGTCGATGACGCTCACTGGCTTAGTGTTCGGTCTTTTGTTTATTGGTATTGCGGCTTCTCTTGCCGGATTCATTCTCACGCAAGCGGATCGTGAACGGGCGCGCGGTCAATATGAAGCGGCGCTGAGGATCGCCGAAGCGGGCATCGCGTACTACCGGTGGCGCTTAGCCCACTTTCCCAACGATCTCACCGATGGGACAGGAGCGCCTCCCCCCTATGAGCACGCCTACTCTGATCCAGAGACTGGGGTAGTGGGAACATTTTCTTTGCAAATCTCTGGGCAAGAATTTTGCGGCAAGCTGAGTTCTATTACCATCACTTCTACGGGATGGACGGCAGAAAACCCCCAACTGCGCCGAGCGGTTCGTGTGACGCTCGCTCGGCCCACGGTTGCGGAATACTCCTATCTCCTTAACAGTAATGTGTGGGCGGGGTCGGATCGGCAAATTTACGGCCCGTATCATACCAACGGAGGCGTGCGTATGGACGGGACTAACCATTCCACCGTTACGAGCGCGCAGGAAACATGGTGGTGCACATCTTCCTTTGGATGTTCTGGGTCGGGCGAGTGGAAAACGGGCGTCTTTGGCTCAGGCCCGAACAGTCACCTTTGGCAGTACCCCGTGGCGTCGTTTGATTTCAACAACATTACCTTAGATTTAGCGTCAATCCGTGACGCCGTGCAAGAAGGCGGCGGGATTTACCTTGCCCCGCAGGGAAAAGGGTTCCATATCGTTTTGCAGCCTGACGGCTCGGCGCGCATCTCGCGCGTTCAAGCGGTGGATTGGGTATGGGCATACGACACGGAAACGGGTTGGCATCAAAGTTTCGAGATAATTAGGATGGAAACATTCTTGGAAACACGCACCATTCCCGCTGAGTGCCCGATTATTTACGCCGAAGGAGATGTGTGGCTGGAGGGAGTCGTCGCGGGCAAGGTAAGCGTCATCGCCGCGCGTCCGCAAGATCCCGCAAAAGATCCGACCATCTACCTTGCGGGCAATATCACATATGCTGAGAACTCCACTGCTGATGGTCTTGCCGCTGTTGCGGAAGGGAATGTGCTCATTCCGCTTTTATCGCCCGACCTGATGACACTACGTGGAGTGTTCATTGCTCAGCGCGGATGGTTTGGGAGAAAGCATTACCATCCGGCGTATTTGTCGTCGGCATATGATCCTTATGTCTTTCGAGATTATCTTTCCGTTCAAGGATCGGTGGTGTCGAACGGGCGTGTGGGAACCAAGTGGTCGTGTGGTGGAAGCTACTGTTCCGGCTACAACGAGCGCGTGAATGCCTACGACCGCCAACTCGCCATTCACCCGCCTCCTTTGGTTCCGACGGTGCGTGAGGAAACGGCGCTAATTGAATGGCGCGAGGTGACGCCTCCGTAACGCGCAGTGAAGAGCATCCGAAGTTGGTTGTGGTACACTTGAGTTATGGCGGAAGAGTTCTTACGCGACAACCCTGACGACGATCCCACAGTTACCCGACTCGTTACCCAACTGCAAAAGCGCGAGGAGCGGGAGGAAGCCGTGCGCCGGTCTTTAAAGGAGGGGGTCGCGCGGATCCGCTTGCTGATGCCATCGTTCGTGGGTGTGGTGCGCTTGGTGGTGGTGTTAAGCGGGCTTGCGGCAAGCGTTGCGGGCGCGTATGCACATTTTATTGCGCCGTTGGGAATGGTCGCGCCGCCTCTGCGCTCGCTCGCTCTTCTTTTCTTTGGGCTCGTGGCAGTGGCGTTTGGTTTTGCCCTGCGCGAGGCGCGTGAGTAATCTGTGGGGTCCCGTATGACACGGAAAACAACACGAGAACTCGAGCGTCTCTGGCTTGTTGGCAATTGGAAAATGTGGCCTGACACCGCCGCGCGCGCGCGGCGAGATGCGCAAAGATTCGCTTCTGCGAACTTCCCCCGTGTGTCTCATTTGTCGTTTGCCGTCGCGCCGCCGTATCCGTTTCTTGGGTTGGTGCGCGCGGTTCTCCCGCGGCGGTGGGTGCTTGCCGCTCAAGATCCCGGGGATCCCGACCCCGAAGGCGAAGAAACCGGGCGCGTTTCCTTTGCAATGTTACGCAGCGCGGGTGTTCGGCTTGTCATTGTTGGGCACTCTGAGGTTCGCGCGCGGGGAACGCCGGATGCTCTGATCGCGCGGCAAGTGAGTGGTGCGCTTGGAGGGGGGTGTGAGGTGGTGTTGTGCGTCGGCGAAACGGAGCGCGACGGTGCACATGACCGCTTCGCGTTCGTGCGCAAACAGGTGCTTACGGCAGTTTCGAGCGTGCGCCCCAACGCTTTACCGTTGTTGCGCGTCGCGTATGAGCCGGTGTGGGCAATTGGCAGCCGCGCGCGCGCGACGCCGGAGCCCTCTGATGTACACGAGATGGCGCTTTGGATCAAAAAGGTGCTTGCGGAGCGCTATGGAGCGCGCGCCGCCTTAGCGACTCCCGTGTTGTATGGAGGATCGGTACATCCGGAAAATGCCCGGGCGTTTGCGCGAGACGGCGGCATACACGGGTTTCTCGTGGGACGCGCGAGCAGAGATCCCAAAGAATTTGCCGCTATCGCTGAGGCGCTTATAAGCGGCGTTGCCGACCGGGCCGCGTTCACCCACTAGATGTTATGGTGGCATTGCCAATCCTTTCCTCGCTTACTGTTGTCCCCGGCCAACGCGTGTTGGTGCGCGGTTCGTTGGATGTTCCGCTCACTCCTCAAGACGAGCCGCGCAACACATTGCGCTTGAGGCGCATACTCCCGACCTTGCGGTGGTTGCGCGAGCGCGGCGCGTGCGTGGCGTTGTGCGGCCATATAGGGTCAGACGGCGCCCAAAGCACGCGCCCGCTCGCTCGGTGGTTTGCCTCAGCGCTTGGGGAAAATGTCGAGTTTGCTGCCGATTTTGCTCAAGCACACCAAGCCTTCGCAGGCGGCTCTCCGTTTGTCTTGTTGGAAAATTTGCGGCGATGGGAAGGGGAAAAAGCGAACGATCCCATTTTCGCCCGTTCTCTTGCAGCGCTCGCGGACGTGTATGTGAACGAAGCGTTCGCGGCTTCCCATCGGCGCCACGCTTCCATTGTTGGCGTGCCGCGTTTGCGCTCCGCGTACGCGGGGTTCGCGTTTGCCGAGGAAGTCGAGGCGCTTTCGCGCACCCTCGCGCCGCCTACCGCTTCCTTGATGATTCTTGGTGGAGCCAAGATCACAACGAAACTTCCGTTGTTATTGCGCGCGCTTGAACGCTACCAATTTGTTGTCATTGGTGGGGTGCTTGCCAATGATGTGTGGCACGCGCAAGGGTGGGAAACAGGGCGCTCGATGCTCTCGGAAGTAGCGCGCGAAGATCTCGCACTCCTCGTGCATCATCCCAAGGTTGTCCTGCCGGTTGATGTTGTCGCGTGTCACCCGGTGCGTGGCGCGCGCGTGTGTCCGCCAAGCGAAGTGCAAAAAGACGAAGAAATAGTAGACGCGGGGCCCCAAACGATTGCAGGCATCGCGGAGCGCGCCGGGCAAATGGATCTGGTTGTGTGGAACGGGCCTTTGGGCAACTATGAGCGTGGGTTCGCGGCGCAAACAGAAGCACTCGCTCGCGCGCTCGCGCGCGTCAACGCGACAACGATTGTCGGCGGCGGGGACACCGTCGCGTCAATTGATCGTTTGGGTTTGCTGGAACGTTATTCGTTTGTGTCCACGGGTGGTGGGGCAATGCTTCAGTTTCTCACAGACGGAACGCTCCCCGGCATTGCGGCGCTTGAAGCTTCGTTAGAGAAGCATGGCACATAAGAGACAAGGCGCACACCCATAAAACGCACATAAAAGAGGGGGTGCGTGACAGCTGACGGGAGGAGAAAAACGCCGGCGCCTCGCACCTCCCAGGCGGGCGCGTTGTCCAACGCGCCCGCCTGCGTGCAGCCCATGTGGGGCGCGCGGCAAGGGCGCTCTGTCACAAAGAGTTGCGTTGTGCAACCGAGACGCACGGTGGTGATTTTGCCGTACAGTGCCTGACGGGGCTGGTTCAAGGCGGAAAGAACTAAAAAAATCGCAAGCAAGGCGTGGTTTGCCGAAAGAAGTACACCGCCCGTTGCGGTTATCCGCAGATCTTCAACGCCTCTGGCGCGACGACGCACACGCTTCCAAGGGCGATAGCAATACCCAGCGCGATTCCAAGAAGGAGTACAAAGATACCTCGCAAAAGGAACGGGTGGCGTTTGGCTTGTTGGGGCGTAGCGTCAGCAGGTTGCGCGGACGGCCGAAGCGCTGGGGATGATTGCGCAGGCACGCCCGGAACCATTGGCGCAAGGGCAATGGTGGGCGCTTGTGGCGGTGGTGGGGAAGAGGTGGCGGGTTGTGGCGGGCGGATTGCCTCCGAGGTGGCGGCGGAAGCGTCGTATGCTTGAGGCTGGATAGTATGACGCATTTGTGCGAGAAGGGCATGGGCTTCTTCGGGGGTGTGCGGCATTGTGAGCGCTCTGGGCGTAGCTTGAGCCGCCGACACAATGCTATTGGTTGAATTTTGAAACGGCCCGCCGCTTTGTTGAGAGGAGGGCGCTGCGATTTGGGGTGCCATCGCGGGAGAGGGTGCGGGCATGAAGGCTTTTGGTTGAGGAAGGGAAGCGGGAGAGGGTTGGAATGGGGTTTGAACGGGGGCTGAATAATGAGGTGGAGTGGTAGCGGGTAGCGCGAGTTCAACAGGCGCGGCGGGAGTGGCGGGTGTTTGCGGCAGATAGGAAGCGGGCTCATTTGGTGGTGAGAGGGGCGCGGACGCGCCTAACGAGGAGGTCTTGCTTGCCAAGGGAGAAGGAAGGGGGTTCGCTGTTTGAGGAGTGGGCGCCGCGGGTTGCAGCGGGGATTCCATTGTGGGATTCTCGGTTTGTTGGTGTGTCGGTTCTCTGACCGCGGAGGGTGTCGGCTGCGTGGAGGCGGTTTGCGGGAAAGAAGGCGCGACGGAGGAGATTGAAGTTGTGGGGGGATTATATTGTACGGTGTGCGCGGGTGGGCTGGCAGGAGTCGTGTATGCCGGTTGGGTGCTAGTTGGTAAAGAGGAGGGCATGGGGGTGGGTGATGTTTCTCCGCCTGTTTGCGGCGTGGAAGCGGCGGCTGACGCTGGTGTGTGGGGCTGAGGGGGGCCTCCCGCAAGAGACGCCGGCACGGCAACAATCATCCCTTCTTTTTGTAGGAGGAGAATTGCCGATCGGATATCTTCATTACTCCAACCGACCTGCTGGAGAACTTCCACGATATCAGTTATCGGGAACCCGTCTTTGAGGCCGTCGCGGATATATGCAATGAGCTCGGGGGAAACCATACAGGGTAGTGTGGCGCGTTACGATGCTACCTTTGGCGCTTGAGCGCGACGCGCACCCGCTCGGCGACTTCCCGCAGTTCTTCGTCTGAAGCTTCATAGCGGGGGTTGAGTATGAGTGTTTTGTCTCGACAGGGGTACAGTCGCGCGTGCGTGTGGGACACCTCAAAACCCTCAACCACGACGCATGTTCTCTCAGTTGAAAACGCCTCGTCCATCGCGCGCATCACACGCCGAGTTGTACGCCAAAACGCTTCATATTCCTCGGGAGTCAGATCCAGGATGTAGGGGACTTCCCGTTTCGTAATCACCAACATCTGCCCGCGCATTGAGGGAAACTTATCAGGGATAACAAAGGTGTGCGTGTCTTCGTACACGATGTATGCGGGTATCTCGCGCTCAAGGATTTTTGTGAAGATGGATGCCATACACACGATAGTGTACCACACCAGAGCGCGCGAGCACATATCATAGAGCACTAGGCGTTTCCTGTATGTGGAGGAAACGGCCTCGGTCCCAGTTCTGAGATGATTTTCTCACACGCTTGCGCGATTGCGTCAATGCATTCGGTCAATTTGTTGGCAAGAAATATGGGGGCTATTTGCAACAATGTGAATGTTGCGTGCTTTCCAGACTCATCCCCGCACTTGCTACGCAAGTCTTTTGTGCTTGCTTTGGCGTCTCTCGCTCCCCTTGTGGGGGAGCAGTTTTTCCATAAGCGGTGTTACAATAAATACGTTGGCAAGTGATGACACTTTCTCACTATATTACCGCGCCAGCGTTGTTTTTCTACACAACGCCGCAGACAAGTAAAGTCCACTCCCGTGGGTATACGAGAAGCTATGATCCGAGAACCGCAGACAACCATACCGGCGCGCATTGCCAGATTGTTGCGCTCAGCGCGCGCCCCTTTCGTGGCGCTGACGCATCCCCCTGTTGTGACAAGCCAAGAAGCTCGGGAGGTTCGCGGGGTGTGGGCAGACGGAGCAATTGCGCTCAAGGCGCTGGTTGTCCGGGTTAAACCGAAAGCAGGGGAAGTGTTTTTGGCTATGGTGGTTGTTCCCGGTGAGGCGCGATTTCGTTCTTCCGCGCTCCGCCGCCATTTTGCCGCCCGGGAAGTGCGCTTTATTGATGAAGAAGCGCTTCGTGAGGCAACGGGAGGGGTGCCGCGCGGTGGCGTCCCACCGTTGGGCTCTGTTTTGTGGGGAATGCCGCTTGTTGCTGACGCGTCGTTGCGCGACGCGCAGCGAGTTGTTTTTAACGCTGGGGACCGTAGCGCGAGCATCATTCTGCGTCGGGAAGATTGGGAGCGTATTGCGGAGCCCGTGTGGGTTGAGCGGCTGTGCGCAAACGAGGGCGCATCAGAGGGGGCGTGAGGCGGGTCCGCGGGGATTTTGTGTGCTACTATGCAATCCGTATGAGGGGAGAGCGCATCGTGCTTTATACGGACGGAGGCGCGCGTGGCAATCCCGGGCCAGCGGCCGTGGGTGCGGTGGCGTACGACGCTGCGGGAAAGGAGCTGTTTCGCCTCTCCAAGTATATCGGCGAGACGACGAACAATGTGGCGGAGTATCGCGCTGTTGTTGTTGGTTTGGAGGCGCTGAAAAAGCGTTTGGGCTTGCGCAAAACAAAGGAGGCGGAAGTGGAAGTGCGTCTTGACAGCGAGCTGGTTGCCCGACAGCTCAACGGGGCGTATCAGGTGAAGGAAGAGCATTTGTGGCCGTGGTTTATGCGCGTGCACAATTTACGGGTGGCTATGTTTCCTCGGTTGTGTTTTACGCACATTCCCCGCGCGCAAAACGCGCAAGCGGACGCGCTCGTGAACGCGGCGCTTGACGCGCAAGACGCGGTGGGCCGGTAGGGGGCTATGGCGCGCGCGCAAGCGGGCGTGCTTGCAAGCCTTGCCCTTGTATTTTTGATTGCTGGAGCAGCGGGGTGGCTGTCGCTACCTGCGGTTGGTGCGCTTTTGCTTGCGGGAGTTGGCATTGTTGCCGTATGGGCAGCAAGTGGAAAATGGGGGCTGGCGGTGTTTGTGCTTGTGGCTATTGCGGTGTGCACCATATCCCTCGCGCGCGGCTACGC
>RFKD01000052.1 GCA_003694545.1 Candidatus Parcubacteria bacterium
ATTGTATTTAAATCCACATCATCATACAAGGGCTTTTTTCTTGAATGAATTTTGAGAATTTCCAACCTGTCTTGCCTATCGGGCAAGTCTATGGTTACCCTCCTGTCAAATCTGCCCGGACGAAGCAGGGCGGTATCCAAAACATCGGGTCTGTTGGTTGCGGCCATAACTATAACTTGATCGTTTGGCTCAAACCCATCCATTTCCACGAGAATTTGATTGAGCGTCTGCTCGCGCTCGTCGTTGCCGCCGCCGACGCCCGTGCCGCGAACACGACCCACAGCGTCGATCTCATCAATAAACACAATGGCCGGCGCGTGTTTTTTTGCTTGCTGAAACAAATCCCGCACCCGGCTCGCGCCGACGCCAACAAACATTTCCACGAACTCGGAGCCCGAAACGGAGAAAAACGGCACGCCAGCCTCACCCGCAACCGCGCGGGCAAGCAGGGTCTTGCCGGTCCCCGGCGGACCCATGAGCAGCACCCCTTTGGGAATTTGCGCTCCAATGTCTATGTATTTTTTGGGGTGACGCAAAAAATCAACGACTTCTTCCAATTCTTCTTTTGCCTCTTTCATCCCCGCGACATCGGCAAATGTAACACGCTGGGCTTGGTCGTCTGGATGGATGACCCGAGCACGGGTTTGTCCAAAAGTAAACGCTTGCATTCCCGCACCGCGAATTTGCTTGGCAATGAACCACACGAGAATCAGCACCAGAATCATGGGCGCGAGAAACGGCAGGAGGGTGAGGAACCAATAACGGAATCCACTTTCCTCCTTGACCTCAATCGGGACAGCCTTTAGCTTTTCCGCCGGAACGCCAAGGTTGGTGAGGGTTTCAATGAGGGAAACCCCGGACTCTTTGCGCGCTGTGCGCTCAAAAACACTTTCATTTTCAAGCACCCGCGCGGTAATGGTCGAGCCCGAAACCTCCAACGATTCCACCTTCCCTTCTTCAACCAGCGCCGCGAGCTCGGAAAGCGAAAGCGTTTCCTTTTTCTGACTCCCTTGCCAATAGCTCATCGCGCTTGCCACGAGGAGAATAACCACGAGCGCGCTCACAATGTTGAGCCAAAACGGCGTTGGGGGCTTAGGCATCTTCGATCCCCCCGCAGGAGGAAACGGCGAACGCGGCTTGTTTTTTCGCTCAGCAGGAGATCCTTCGGACGACTGCTGTTTACCCCGCGTTGAAAGCGTGTGCCCAACCGAAACTCCTCTTCCGTGGCTCTCACGGATGTTCGTTGTTTGCAACATACCGCCTCACTCTATCACACATCAACAACGACAACAAATATCCGTAGCGCCGCAAAAATGAGAGCAAAAGGTAACAAAATACATTGGTGTCTTCTGAAAATTATGCTACACTACTCCCTATATGTACACTGCAGTCAAAGACGAACGGCGCGAGGAAGTGCGGATCAACGAGTTCATTCGCGCCAAGGAGGTACGCGTGATCGGGCCAAACGGCGAAAACTTCGGCATTCTGCCCATTAAAGAGGCGCTCGCGAAGGCGCGGGGGTACGGCCTTGACCTCATTGAAATTACCGCCAAAGCCAACCCCCCCGTGACGCGCATTATGGATTACGGAAAGTTCCAGTATGAGCGCAAGAAAAAAGCGCGCGAGGTACGGCGAAGCGCGCGGACGGTGGAAACTAAGATCGCGCAGGTGAAAATCGGCACAAGCGAGCACGATCGCCGCCTCAAAGCCCAACGCATCGCCGAGTGGCTGGAGGAAGGCCATCGGGTTAAGGTGGATCTTTTTCTGTTTGGCCGCTACAAATATATGGACGAGAACTTCCTCAAAGAGCGCCTCCAGCAATTCCTGGCAATGATTCCTGTTTCTTACAAAATTGCCGATGAAATAAAAAAGGGGCCAAAGGGCTACACGGTAACCATTGAGCCTGCTAAAGGATCCTAGACAACAGGCGGAAAATGCGCTAGAGTGGCGCGTGCCGTGAGAATTTTTTGCTATTTTTCCGCATTTGCTGTATGACCGCGCGAACAAACAAAGCATGGGCAAAGCGCCTTAAACTCGCCAAACGCGGAGTGCTCGTGCGCGCGAGCGGGCAAAACCACTACAACGCAAAGGAAAACGCCCGCGAGAAAAGCCGCAAACGCAAGATTCGCGTCCTTGGCGCGAAACACCTCGGGAAAAAAGCAATAGAGCGATTTGTTGGCGCGTTGTGCGCGAACAGGAAATAAGCCCTAGGTGAGTTTTACGAGCGCATAAACACAAAGGTATGACACGGGTCAAGCGAGGAGTAGTGAAAATGAAGCGGCGCCGCAATCTCTTACGAAAAATGAAAGGGGGTCGCTTCGCGATAGGCTCGAAAGAGCGAGCAACACGTCAGGCGCTCTTGGCGGCCGCGCGGCACTCCTTCCAACACCGCAAAAAGAAAAAGGGAGATTTTCGCCGATTGTGGAACATTCAAATTGGAGCCGCGGTGCGCCCCTTGGGGCTTTCCTACAGCCGCTTTGTCCACGCGCTTGCCGAGCGCGGGGTGGCCCTCAACCGAAAAGTACTCGCGCAGATGGCGCAAGACAATCCCGAGCGCTTCGCGCAGTTGGTCAAAACGATAACCTCTGAGACAACGCAACAGAAGGCGTAGCAAGCGCTAGGAAATAGGATATATCCAAACAGACCGCGCGCCCTATAGGGCGCGC
>RFKD01000053.1 GCA_003694545.1 Candidatus Parcubacteria bacterium
GTAAAGAGATATATCGTTATGAATTTCAATACGAAGATAGGGGGTTATTAAAGCGATTAAAGAGGATAATAGAATATATAGAAGGAGAGATATTGCGAAATCCAATAGAGTTATCTTATTATGAAGATGGGGGATATGAGAATATTACAAGAGGGGATATAGATTTAGGAGTGGGTCAGAAGGATCCTGGTGTATGTAATACGATTTCGACGGTATGTTTTATAGCGAATTGGGGTGATGATTATGGACTGAATTTCTGGGCGGTATTTTGGGCAAATGCGATCTGTCATTTTTTAGCAGCAGCAGATAGGAATCATTGCGAAACGGGAAATACAAGGAAGGTGGCAGATATAAATCAGGATGGGATACTGGATTTTACAGCATCTATAAATCGGGAGAGTGGAGATGGTATTGTTAGTAATTTTTTAAGAAAAGATGGTAAGATAGGAGAATTTCGTAATGAGACAATCAAAATGTTTACCAAGCGAAGTGGATTTTATTTAGATATAAATGGTGATGGTAGAGAAGATTATATAAGATTGGATATTATAAATGGATTACCTACGATATATCAATATGTAATCAATTATGGCATTGAAGGCGGAATAAGCACGACAGAATATAAATTAGGTGAGCCGCCTTTAGGACCTGGAATGGGATATGATAAAGATGCTTTTTTAAAGCAATTATTATTATTATATATAACAGGTCAGATGAAAAGGAAGCAGGATAAAATAGAAAGTCTTGCGAATCGTTTTGGAAGAAGTGATTTAGGTAGATTAACAGCAGGTCTTGTATTTGGTCATAAGATAGGTCGATTGAGTAAGGCGATAAATAATTTGAATCAATCAGCTGATCTATTAGCAGGAGGCGAGCAGGATGGATTTGCCCAATTTTCTGATATGAATGGAGATGGTATACTGGATTATGTAAGATTGATCAGTCCTTCGGAGATAGCTGTAGCCTTTAATAATGGACAGGGATGGATAACGGATATAAAGAGTAATGTCGATAGTGGCTTAGCAACGAATGTTAATGTAAGTGGGCGTTCAGAATTTCCACCGGAGGCAGTTGAGCAAGCAGGTTATATAGATAGAAAAGATGATGGGGATTCAATATTAAATGAATGGGATTTAGATGTAAATTTTGATGGGGTAATAAGTGATTTAGAATTAGGCTTAATAGATAGCAGTTATCGGGAGCAATTTAAACAATGTCTTGGAAAAGAGACTGGGATATGCGGAAGTAATGTATGCATAGAAAAGGATGATGAAAATTATTGTATAAGATATAAGAAATGGAAACTTTATGTTCTGGAAGATATATCTCATTTAGTAGATAGAAGAGAAGATGGTGATAGTGAAATTAATCAATGGGATATAGATATCAATTATAATGGAGAAATAGAGAATAGGGAATTAGATTTAACGGAGCCATCAAAAAGAACAGACCTGTTAAAGAGTGTAATAGATTTTCAAGGAGCAAATGGATTTCGAACTCTGACAGATATTAATGGAGATAAGATACCGGACTTTTTAACATTAAAAGAGGGAAATGGGATTCAGTTATTATGGTATTATGGAAGTAGAGATGGGCATTTTAGTTATGGTGGAATAAGTGAACCGATTGATCCGGGTCAAGATTTTCGTGTAATGATGGATATAAATCATGATAATTATGTAGATTTTGTAAGGTTATCTGGAACGAAGATAAAGATACAATATGGGACAGGAAAAGGGTTTCGAAAAGAAGTAATAGAGAATGAAGTGGGCTGTATAATGAAGGATTCGGGCATATTACTTGATGTAAATGGTGATGGTTATGTGGATTTTGTAGGTCTTCCATGTAATGGTGGTAATTATTTTGCGAAATTATATAATGGTGTTAATTTTGATGGAGGATATATTGATTTAGGAATATATTATACAAAATATGAGTTTGATGTAAATCCTTTATTATTTAGTGATATAAATGGAGATGGGAGGGTAGATTTTATAAAAGCGCAGGGAGGCGATATAGGATATGGTGCTTTATGGGTAAAACGTTCTAAGGAAAGTAATATAAATTTAATTGAATCCATAAGTAATGGTTATCAGCGGTTAAAGATACGCTATGTTCCGCGTGTAGAGACAGGTATGATAAAAAATAGTTCTTATAGAGATGGTGGAGCATGGATAAGACCCAATACATCACCTGGATTGGTAGTAAAAGAGATTATAACAGAAGGTAGAAGTGGACCGAAATCAAAGATAGTGTATGAATACGAAGATGAAAGGATAAAGTTAGGTCCCAAGCCAGAAGATAGTAAATATTTAGGAGTAAGAAAAGTAATTCAGAGAAATTATGTATGGGATGGGGACTGGCAGGAAGATAGATATTATAATGTAGAATATTATTATCATAAACATCCTGTATTGGGTTATAAAGGAGCAGGACTATTAGAGAAACGAGAAATATATCATAGTAGTAGTAATAAACTTGTAAAAGAAGAAATATTTGATTACGAAGAAATAACGGACTATCCAGATAGGGATAAAGGTATAGAGAAGATAGTTCAGAAAAGTCATATAGAGATAGATAGAAGCAGAAATATTTTATTAACGAAGAGGAGTGAGGTAATAGATTTTGATCGATATGGTAATATAATTTGTCAGAAAGAGGATAGTGATGGTAGTATAAATGGTGATGAGGTATATAGTCGAGCTGTATATCTTTATACAGAGAAATTTCCCTATGGAATACCGCAGGAGGAATATAAGCGAAGAGGAAGTTGCGATGGCAATATTATATTAGGTTATAAGAGAAATGAATATGATGATAAAGGGAATGTAATTTTATCCGAAGAGGGGATAGACCCGGAACATACAATAAAAACAGAATATCAATATGATGATAAGGGAAATGTAATTTCCGAGACAAAATTTGGTTTAACGACACGATATAAATATGATGATGATTATAAAGAATATGTGGTGGAGGTAATCAACCCAGAAGGATTAAGTCATTATAAGCATTATAATTTAGAGAGAGGATTTTTATTATACGAAGAGGATGCGAATGGTTTCAGGAAAGGAGCAGATTATGATAAATTGGGAAGGAAGATAAGGGAATGGATACAGGATAATGGATTATTCAGTGGAAAAAAAGAGATAGCGAAATATCAATATAATAGAAGGATAGATGGAGAATTGGAAGTTATTAAGCAATCCAGAGCAGGAGATGGCTGGAAGACGGTTATTAGTATAGAAGATGAATGGGGTAAAGAGATTGAGGTAAGAGAGCAGACAGCGGGAGGAATGTTAACGAAGACAAAAGAATATAATTTATATGATGAAGTAATCAAAGTCAGTTTACCTTATTTTTCGGGTAATACACCGAAAGGTTATATAGAATATCGATATGATAGTTATGGCAGGATAAAAGAGATAGAGCAGCCGACAGCGGATGGAAATTATACCATTATAAGTTTAGAACCGCAGACATTATATGAGACCCAATTTACAAGTATAGGGGGAATAATTCAGAAAGGATATGCAGAGAAGCGAATCAGTTTAAATGGACAGGAAGTATATGAATATAAAAGTCTTGATGGTAAAGTAATAGAACATTTATATCAGATAGAATATAGTGAGAATCATATAAGGAAGTTAGGCTGGAGTAGAACAAGATTTCATTATAATCAGAAAGGTCAATTAATAGGGATAACGCGAGGGCATGGTGATGCAAAAAATAGCATAATAGAAGATGGTCGATTAAGTTTGCAGATAGAATATGATGAATGGGGTAGAAAGAAACGAGTATATGATCCGGATAAAGGATGGAGCGAATTTAGTTATACAGAAGAGGGATTACCGTTATGCAATAAATTACCAGATGATAAAACGCTATGTAATATATATGATGAATATTTGAGGATAAAAGAGAAACGCGTAGGTCATATAGAAGGGAAAAAACTGGTAGAATATTTTTATGGAGAGCCGGATAGTGAAAATGGTAGAGGGCGATTAACATCAGTAAAAGATGAAAGTGGCTATAGAAGATTTCATTATGATGGAATGGGGAATATAAAACGGATAGAGAGACAATATCTTGCGATGGGAGAAAGTAAAGCCTTTGATATAGAGTATGAATATAATGAAGTGGGTAATATAAAGAAGAAGAATTATATATCAACGGAGATAGGAATAGGATATAATTATTATGATACAGGTGAATTAAAGGAGATAGTAATTATAGATGCCTATAATCGATTGGATTTAGAAGATAATCGGATATTACAATTTAAAGAATTTGATGAAAATGGTGTAAAGAAGATCCAATATGGTGGTTTTACA
>RFKD01000054.1 GCA_003694545.1 Candidatus Parcubacteria bacterium
GCGCAACAACGACCAAAAACCAAACGCGTGGGTTGTTGATCCGGACGACTATGAAGGGGCCGCCGCGGCCGTGCGCGCCATTATGGAAAACCCCGAGAAAGCCCGCGCCGTTGCCGAAAACGCGCGGAAGTTCGTGGAAGCAAACTTCCGCTGGGACGCGGTCGCCAAGCGAGTACGCGCACAAGTGCTCGAGCCGGTGGTGGCGGGCAAGTGTGAAGTGTGAAGTGCTTTAACCAAAGACTTTGAGGAAAGAGCGCTACGGCAACAAGAAGGCGCATAGAAAGCGTATAGCGCAACCCGCCGCGGGCTGGTGAGGTTGCGAAGGCGGGTGTAGAATAAAGGGGGTTTTTCTTGGAGAGAACGATGCTCGACTTCCTTATTGTCTCGGCGTGGATCGCCGAGGCGACCGCTTGGGTGGCGCTGCGCGCTGTCCAGGTGCAACTCGCCATTGCCGCACACCTTTGGTGTGCGGCAATGGCGGGGGCGGCCGCGACGCGGCCGCCTCGTTCTTTATTGCTCTTGGTTGACGCGCGGCAAAATAAGGGTAGGCTGAAGGCAATGGCTGAATCAGCGCAAGTCTTGCGGGTGCGAGCGCCACGAATCGCAGGCAAAAAGGACAATTTTACCGTCGTGGTTGCGGCGCCGCTTTCTCCCAATGAAAGCGGAGGCCCCGCTTCCCATTTACGCTGGCTCGTGAAAGAAGCGCAAGAAAACGCGCCGCACGCGCGCCTTGGTATCGTTGGCTTTTGGGAGGTGCGGCACTTGCCCGCCGGGGTGCGGCATCTCGCGTACCTCGTGCGGTTGCTGCGCGCGAGCAAGGACGCTTCGCTTCTTTACGCGCTTGATCCGTTATCTGTTGGTGTTCCCGCGATGGTGGTGTCGCGCGCGCGACGCGCGCCGTTGGTCCTGCGGGTGCCGGGGGATTTCGCGTGGGAGCAGGGGATGCTGCGCAAGCAGGTTGCCGATGATGTGGAAACTTTCGCCAAATGCGCGTGGCGCCAAGCACCTTTGGGGTTGCGCGTGCGCGCGTGGCTTGAGCGCAAGGTCGCACAGACGGCAACACTCGTGATTGTCCCCAGCAAGTTCGTCGCGCGGCTCGTAGAGGATTGGGGGGTACCGCCCGAGCGGGTGCACGTGGTGCCAAGCGTGGCGCGTGCGTCTGAGCCTTCGGGCAATAAGGCGGCGTTGCGCGCCGTGATGGGGATTGAAGGCCCCTTATTTATCGCGGTGGGGAGGTTGGTGCCGTGGAAGCATTTTGACGCCGCCGTGCGCGCCGTGCGTCTCGTGCGGCGCAAGGCGCCAAAAGCGCGCCTCATTATTGTCGGCGAGGGTCCGGAGCGTTCGTCGCTCAAAGAATTGGCGCGCAAGGAAGGGGTGAAGGATGCGGTGCAGTTTGCGGGTGCGCTTCCTGCCGACACCACGCATCGCTACATTGAAGCGGCCGACGCGCTCGTACTCCCTTCGAGCTACGAAGGGCTTTCCCACACACTCTTGGAGGCAATGGCGCTCGGGACCCTTGTCATTGCCTCTCGCGTGGGAGGAAATGCGGAGCTGGTGGAAGATGGGGCGCACGGTTTTCTCGTGCCGCCGGGTAACCCGCGCGCGCTGGCCGCGGCAATGAATCGCGTTCTCACACTTTCCCCGGAAGCACACGCGCGTATGGTTGCCGCCGCTCTTGCGCGCGCGCAGGAGGTAGCGCGCGACAGCGAAGCCGCAAGCCGCATCTTCGCCTTATGGCAGGAGGTGCTACACTAACGCTATGGAAGAACCGCTCGTTCGGCATGCATTCGTAGTGTCGGCCGACAAGGCGATACTCAACGCGCAAAGCGCCGCGGCACGGCGCTTTGCACGGCTATGGGAAGGGGTCGCGCAATATGCGTCGTGCGCCGTGGCGGCGCGCGGATCGTGTGGCACTCCTTCCGAAGGGGTTGCAATTGGGGAGGGCGCACGCGCCTTTGGCGCGTGCGCGCGAACGCCGTGGGGCTTGCGCGCCGCCGCGGTGCGAGCCCTTGCCGCGTACGAGGACGCGCCGCCGCCCTCGGTTGTGATTGCACAGGACCCGCTCTGGCGCGCGTATGCCGCGCGCCCTGTTCTTGAGCGCGCGCAACCGACGCCGGCGTTTGCTGTTGAGGCGCACGCGGATTACGGCAGTTCCCACTACCCGTGGAGCGGTCTCGTGGGGCGCTGGCTTTTCAAGCGCGCTCGGGAGGCGTTCGTGCGCGCCGGCGTGGTGCGTGTGGTTTCCGAGCGGGTGCGCAAAGGGCTTGCCGCTCGGTTTGGGCTTGGTATGGGGGAAGACGAGACTTTTTTGCTTCCCGTATGGATGGATGTTGCCTCCCTGCTTCAGCGCGTGGAAGCGGGCCTGCCTTCTTTGCACGCGACCCTGCCGCAATGCAATTTCATTGTCGTGTGGGCGGGGAGAATGGAGCCCGAAAAAGGAGGCGCGGTGGCTCTTGAGGCCTTTCACCATCTTTTGCAGAAAGATCCCAAAGCCTGCCTCGTAATGATTGGTGACGGCTCCGAACGCGCGGCGCTTGAAGCCAAGGCGCGGCACTTGGGAATGGGAGAGCGCGTCGTATTCCCTGGCTGGCAGGAAGACGCGTTTGCGTGGATCGCGGGGGCTGATGCGTTTCTTCTCACTTCCCACCATGAAGGGTTTGGGCGGGTGCTTATCGAGGCGGCCCTTGCGGGAAAGCCCATCGTGAGCACGGATGTGGGCGTTGTGGGGGAGATTCTGCGCCCGCAAGAGGAAGTGCTTGCGGCCCTTCCCGGCGACACGGCGGCGCTTGGAACGCATTTGGGCACCCTCCTTACAGATCACACGACGCGCCATCTCTTGGCAATAAACGCGCGCGATCGCGTGCGCGAGGCGATTACCCCTGTGTTTGAGCCTTCCGCCTACCGGCAGAGGTTTCGCTCGTACATTGAGCGCGTGTTGTTCAGCGCTTCGTACCGACGGGCTAAGTAACTCGCGTTGGGTGCCAAGCGTTTGTAATTGCATAAAGCACGGTCCAACTCGTAAGCAGTATGAGAACGGCGCGGCGAACGCTTCAGTTGTGTGTTGTAGGCGGCGGGACGGGCACTTTTTCGGTATTGCGGGGACTCAAACAAGCATTTGCAGATGCGCGCATTTCAGCGATTGTGCCGGTTTCCGACAGCGGTGGATCAACCGGCCGCTTGCGCGACGCCTTTGGAGTGTTGCCGGTTGGCGACGCGCGCGCGGCGCTCGTTGCCCTTGCCGACGAAGAAGGAGAACCATTGCTGCGCGAACTCTTTACCCATCGTTTTGCCACGGGAGAAGGACTTGCGGGGCACAACCTCGGCAACCTTCTCTTGCTCGCGCTTACCCAACGGCTTGGCTCTGAGTTTGCCGCTATCCAATCAGCAGGACGCATCTTGAGGGTGCGTGGTTCCGTTATTCCCGTAAGTCGGGAGAAAGCCGATCTTGTTGCCCGCTATAGGGGAGGCGCGGTCGTGCGAGGCGAGGCCTTGATTAGCGAACCAACCGAACTGCCGACGGGCCCTATTGAAGCGGTATGGCTTGAACCTGAGGTGCAGGCAGCACCAGAAGTCGTACAAGCAATTGAAGAAGCCGACGCCATCATCATCGGGCCGGGTGATTTATACACCTCGCTGATTGCCAACTTGCTCGTGCGGGGAATACCCGAGGCGATTCTCAGCTCGCGCGGCGTTTTCGTGGCGATTGGCAACTTGATGACTCGCCGGCCGGAAACGCACGCAATGAGCGCCGCGCAGCACATTCGCGAAATTGCCCGCTACGCGGGGCGGGTGCCTGATGTGGTCGTTCAGCACGCGGGCGCGCTTCCCAAAGAAGCGCTCGCGCTGTACGCGCGCGAGGAAGAATTCCCGGTGGAAGACGATCTTGCGGAGCTTGAGAAGGAGGATGTGCGCGTGGTGCGCGCGGATGTCGCGAATGTGGAAATCGCCCGCCCACAAGAAGGAGACGCCATGCGCCGCTCTTTGATTCGCCACAGCCCTGAGAAGGTTGCGGCAGTGGTGCGCGAGCTTCTGCGCGGAAAGGGCGTGGTAGAGTAGGGGAGATGGACAACCGGCGGCAACCGGCTTTGCAGGAAGCCAAGAAACTGCGTCTTTTGGTTTGCGCGCAGGCGGTGGATCTGGAGGATCCGTATTTGGGGTTTTTCCACAAATGGCTTGAAGAGTTCGCCAAACATACCGAACGGCTTGAGGTGATAGCTCTGCGGGTGGGGAAGCACCACTTGCCGCGAAATGTGTCGGCACACCCCCTCGGCGGCGCGCCGCGCGGGGCGCCGCCGAGGGGGTGTGCGCGCCTTGCGTATCGCCTGCGCGTTGCGGCGAGCTTTTTGGTGCTCATCTGGCGACTGCGTCGCCGCTACGACGCCGTGTTTGTCCATATGAACCCGGAGTATGTCGTTCTTGGCGGCCCCTTGTGGCGTGGGCTCGGTAAACCTGTTGGGTTGTGGTACGCCCATGGGGCTACGCCGCTTTCTTTGCGCCTTGCCCTACCCTTCCTTGCCCATGCTTTCACTTCCACACCGCAAGGATTTCGTTTATCTTTCCCGAGCCTCCATATCGTTGGACAGGGGATTGATACCACTTTTTGGACCCCTGACCCTGCTCAGCGGCGGGGTTCGCATTTTCTCTCCGCTGGCCGCCTTGATCCTGTCAAACGACATGATCTTGCTATTCGCGAAGCTGCCAAGGAGGGCGTCCCTATTCGCATTGTGGGCGATGGGCCGGAACGAGAGCGGTTAGAAAAACTCGCCCGCGAAATCGGGGCGCAAGCCGAATTTTTGGGGCCTCTTGATCCGGCGCGTCTGCGCGAAGAGTATCGCGCGGCAGCAAAACTCATACACCGCTCGGAAACAGGTTCTTTAGATAAGGTAGTGCTTGAGGCGGCAGCCTGCGGCTGCCCGGTGGACACGACGAATCCGGAACTACAAGGCGTGCCGCTCACGCGCGAGTGGGTGGAAGAGCACCACGCGCTTTCCCGACTTATCCCGCGGATTTTAAAGATGATGTATTCATGAAAGAATGGTTTGTATGAACCACTTCTTGAGAGCATGCAAATATTTGGAGTTGTTGAAGCAAATTAGAAACACGCCAACCAACACGCGTGATCGTCTACGCGTGTTAGCGTGGGCGATACGCCACACGCTGAGCAACCGCGGAATCGGAAGATGTCCCAGCCTATTGCGAATTGTGGCCCAGGTGGAGGGGAAAACGGCACAGGTGGAGCTGACGCGGCACAACGATCTTGGCGTTTTTCTTGAGGTATTTGCTCAAAAGGTGTATGACGCGCCGCAGCTTCCCAATAATGCATCCGTGATTATTGACTTAGGAGCAAATATCGGAATGGCGGCGGTATGGTTTGCCCTGCGCTACCCGCGAGCAACTATTCACGCTTTTGAGCCGAACCCACAAACCTTCGCGTGCTTGCGGGAGCACGCGGCGCAGTTTGAAGGCAGACTTGTGCCCCATTCTCTGGGGCTCGGCAAGGAGGAGGGGGAAGCCTTGCTGTATGTGGACGAAGCACACCCCGGCGCGTCATTGCAAAAGCGGCGGGAGAGCCAGAAGGGAATTTCTGTGCGCATCGCGCCGCTTGAAAAAATATTTGCCCTTGCGGCGCCGAACGGCGATCCGATTGACATTGTGAAATTTGATATTGAGGGAGCGGAAGCGATTCTGTTTTCCTCGCCGTCTCGAGTTTTGCAGCGCGCGAAGTGTTATATTGGGGAGGTGCACGAGGACTTGCTTCAACCTCCGCACACAGCGAGTCAGATTGTGGAGCAACTTCAACACGCGGGTTTCCGCGTGGATTATCAGACGACAAATGGTCGGCGCGCGATACTGGTTGCGTCGCAAAAGTAGCGTGATGAGACGAGTAAAAATAAATTCCATTGCTTATGAAAAGCAGACTGAGAAAAGTGCTTCGTGATCCAAGAAGGGCCCTGCGGCTACTCTGGGGTATGCTATTAGACGGAGGCTTAAGACTCTTTTTCTCGGTAATTGCTCATTCTCATAGGACCAGAGACGGCTCAGTAGTGCGCAAATATCTTTCATATGGAGTATACCGAGTGCACCAGAAATTAAAACTTTG
Organism: Candidatus Parcubacteria bacterium; assembly: GCA_003694545.1. Lineage (GTDB taxonomy): Bacteria > Patescibacteriota > Minisyncoccia > Phycocordibacterales > UBA12088 > J119. The sequence continues at coordinate 6,101 of RFKD01000054.1, forward strand.
TTTAATTGCTGGACATTTGCAAAAAGACTATGAGCCCAAATTTGAAAATGCTCTTTTTGAGCGACTTCAAGACCTGCGGGAGCTAGGCATTTTAAAAAAGAAAGGGGCGGCACTCTGCTTGGCGGCGCGACTAGGGGCTGAAGTGCGCGCGTTCCGGCGCGCTGGATTTTTTGCTGTAGGCATAGATCTCAACCCCGGCAAGCGCAATCCATGGGTATTGCCCGGCGATTTCCACAATTTGCAGTTCGCCAACGAAAGCGTGGATGTGGTGTATTCCAATTCGTTAGACCATGTGCTGGATCTGAAACAATTCACGCGCGAGGTTCACCGCATATTACATATTAAAGGATGATGGTATTGCGCTTTTTGAGGTTGTGAAGGGCCTGCAAGAAGGCGGACGAATGGGTGCGTTTGAAGCGCGAATGTGGAGCAGTGTGGATACTCTTCAGCAAGAATTGCGCCAATTTGGGCTTTCCTGCGAGCAACAAGGAGAGTTTGACTACCCCTGGCGCGGAGTTGCTTTAGTGTGTCGCAAGATGAACAATAACGAGACAACACCAGCAAGGGCGTAAGTTGCGTAGCCGAGAACGCTTGCGATAAGAACGCCGCTTATTCCTAACTGGGGGGCAAGTATACTTGCGCTGACAACAAAAACAGCGAGAATGAGGCCCCAGAGATAAGGCAGACAGCGTTCTTTTCCCCCTTGGACAAGGAGCGTGTAGGCTGCACTCGAGGGAATCACGAAAGCGTACGCCAACGCGAACCACTGCGAGAGGGGGAGGACAGAGATGTATTGCGGAAAAAGAAGCGAGAAGATAAACGGCGCGGCAACCCAATACGCGCCAACGATGGCACAAGAGCCCGCGAACGCGAGCCACCATTTGCGCGGGAAGGCAGCAAACTTTGCCTCAAGCGTGTGCGCGCCCGAGCGGGCAAGCTGCATCTGCTCGAGCGATTTTGAGAAGAAGGAAAATTGGCGCGGGATTGCCGTTGCGAAGGAGTACGCGGCAAGCGCCGCGGGACCCAACAGCTGAAAGGAGAGGAAGGCTTCAACGCGCGGCATAACACTCCCAAGTGTTTGGCTGAGGGATAAGGAGGTGAGAGAAGGGAAAAGTTCGCGCCATGAAGGGTGCGGTTTGTCAGGGTTGGGCTTGGGAAAAAGGTCAAGGCGTCGCGAGACCACAAAAAGAAACGCGCCAGCCGCTGCGGCCCCCGCGGTGAGATACGCGGCAAGTAGGAAAAGTGGTGAAGGCTCCTCGTGCGAAAGAAGGAGGACGGAAGCAACAGCAAGCGCTTGCGCGAGAGGAACGGTGGCGCTTCCGTAGGTGAGAAGATCAAAGCGCTCTTTCACGATGAGGATGTAGAAGGGGCGGGATAACCACATAATGGCTCCTTGTCCCGCCGCGGCAATGAGAACGCCGAGGGCAAAGAGGGTGTTGCTGTGCGCCCAATACCAGCCGGCAAACGCGAGCGCGACGGCCGCCTGGCCGAGGAAGGAAAGGCGCCAGAGGCGCAGGACCTCTCGCGCGGCCGCTTCGCGGCCGCGCGAGAGGTCACGCATGAGCGCCACACCTGCCCCGGAGAGTGTCGCAAGGAGCGTTATCTCGCCGAGCGTGAGGAGGTATTTATAGATGCCATAGGTCTCCGGCGCTAAAAAGCGGGCGAAAAGTGTTGCGGTTGCGATCACTGCCAGCGACTGCGCGAATTTTCCAAGCATCAACCACCCACCGCTTCGGGTGAGGAACAGGATGTCAATACCCAAGCGCTTGCTTGCGACGTGCGCCATTTTCATGATTCTTTGGACTGTCATCAAACGCAAGCATAGCAAAAAAGCACCTCTTGCAATGAGTGGTTGTCATACGGAGAAATAATCCATGGCGTATCTTTCTCAGCGTTGATGGCGTACTGGAAAGTACTTACGAAGTCTGTGGCGAGATGGACATAACCGATGGTTGGAAAAGTGGTTATGCTTTCTTCCGCATGCAGCGGAGGACTCCAGAGGAAACTGTAGTGAGAAAGCTCTTGTGTTCGTTATTCTGACCTGTCTGATGGAAGCGATGTGTCTCTCTAAAAAACGACATTCGCGCCCGAGATCATACCCCTTGCCAGGTGCAATTGTGAGTCGTCTTTCATTGCAGTTCAATACAACGCAGCAACACATGAGATGACACAAAATTCGCTTTGTTGGTATTGTTGTTCTATACTACTTTACTAATTTTGACGTATGTCTCGCGAAGGAAAACCTCCGAACGGTGATGGATTGCAAAACGAGAACATTATTTCTTTTGGTAGTGCAAAAGTGCAGAGAGCAATAGACTCTCTGCTCCGACTCACGACCAGCCAAGAAACCCCGTGGGACAGCATTGGCATGGAGGAGTTAGCAGAGCCTGTGCGTTACATGCAAGAAGAGCTCCGCCGTATAGTGCGAGAAGATAAAAATCCTCCAACCATTGAAGCGGTTTTGATTTTTGTGGACATCCTCACCAAAATATTTCCTCTCATTATCCCTCTCATGCTTCGGCGTGTCCGCGAAGAAACAGAGATTGTCTTTCGCAAGGAATATGCTCACACCTTTGACCTTCGCGCATCTATTTTACGAGCACACCCTTTCTTTGACGAACAGACTTCGCAGGCCAAAAATGTGAACATCGGACTCGCGTTGCGAAATGTCGCTTTGAAAGTCAAGGAATGGGCTGAAAGCCAATTAAGCGAAATTGCGCACAAGGGGAACATCTCATCTGAACTACAAACAGTATTCTTGGAGTGGATGATTTCTCTTTGTGTGGAACTCAGATTGCTTTTAGACACTCCTGTCCCGAAACAACACTCGTTAGAATTTCTCACCACTTTTGAAGAATTGTTCCAACGATTAGGAGAGACGCAACAAGAAATACTGCATATTGAGGCTCTTAAAAACCTTCTTTCCCAATGGGAGGTTGTTTGGGAGAACAGACTCGAGGCAGAAGCGTTGCAAGTGGAAATCTCCGGAGATAATGATCCTGTGCGAGACGCTCGTGCCGCCTACCATCTGGCGTTCCTACTTTACAACCTCCTTAATAGATTTTTCTCTTTCTTGCAGGAGAACGAGAAGATCCCTTTGCCCCTCGTTTGTCTTGACAACCCTAGCCGATCAATGTATGTTGCTGCTTCTGATGAGGGCGCGAATACATTTAATGAATGTATACGCACCTTTTTGTCCCAGTTAACAAACGCGGTACAAACAGAAATTCAAGACAAGCAAGAAATCTTTGCGCTTATTTCTGAGAATGAGCAGAAGAAGAGCTTGTTATTTCTAGCGGGTGCTATGGCGCTCGTGCAAATTTGGCTGATGTTACTCATACTTACCTTGCAGGAGCATAAAGGGGAACTGGCATCCGACAAAACACGAGGAGACGCTGATGACGGCATTGGCCTAACTCCAAAATTACAACGAGAAATTCTGCGCGATGTGCTACGAATTGGCGCGGCGCGTAATCCTGCTTTTGATGATTACCTCTACCTAGTTGATGCTCGCTCAATTATTCCATATTATTATCCCCACATTGAACCTAATATCAACGAAACTAATATCAACGCTGAAGTTTCGTCGCTGATAGTCTCATACCTCGAGAACATTTCCTCACCAAAAGCGCAATCTTACAAATTTCCTGATCCGTTGGGAGATAATATTATTGAACTTTCCGCGTATCGTACGGCAAAACGCTTCAAGCGTCCCGATGAACTTAGCTATCATGCCATATTATTTGGACGAATTTGTTTGGTGTCTACGCTTGTTGAGGTTGCACTCAGTGCGATGGATCTCTCGCAGCAGACCAAACCCCACACCGCCACCGCTTTTAAATTCTCTATTGCTGTCCTGAAAGAATTGGAATCAGCGATAAGACGATTAATCGACGAGGATCATATCGCACGCTTTATTCCAAAAGAATAATTGGCCGGTAAGCTCAGTGGCAGAGAACATAAAGGTGTGGCACTATACGCAATATGAATAATGTGTGGCGCAATGGGTGGGTGCATATCGCACGTTGGGGGGTGGTGCTTTCCCTTGGCGCGGCGCTTGCGACACCGCTTTTGGTGGCGGATTCTTTGTTTTTCCCCTACATCACAGGCAAAAATTTCGCTTTTCGCGTCCTTGTTGATATCGCGGCGGCGTGCTGGCTGTTGATTGCGCTTGTGGATCCGCGTTATCGGCCGCGCTGGAGCGCTTCTTTGGCAGTTTTCGCGGCGCTCGTGGGGTGGATGGTTGTCGCTGACGCGATGGCGCCAAACGCGTTTAAAGCGTTTTTCTCCAATTTTGAACGAATGGAGGGGTGGATCGGGTTTGCACACACGTTCCTGTTTTTCCTCACGCTAGTTGGTTTTATTGAGGGGGAATCGGCCCGTCGGGGGAAGGAGAGGGATTGGTGGTGGATATTCTGGCATATTTCCATGGCGGTTTCTGTGGTGGTTGCGATGGGGGCGATTGGCGACTACCTCAATTACCTTAAAGGCGCGCGCACGGATCCGCGTGTTTTTTCCACGCTCGGCAACGCGACCTATCTTGCCGCCTACGCGCTCTTTCATATTTTCATCGCGCTCTTATACCTTGTGCGCGAACAGCGCTGGGGGTGGCGCGCCGCGTATCTTGGTTTTATTGCGCTGCAGCTGTTTGCCCTTTATCACACGGCAACGCGCGGCGCTATTCTCGGCTTGTTGGGTGGTTTGGGGCTTACGAGTTTGCTGTGGGCGGTGGGCGGGCGCTCGCGCGCTTTGCGCGCGAGCGCCCTTGCGGTTCTTGCGGGCGCCGCGATTGTTGTCGGCGGCGTGTGGCTCGCGCGCGAAAGCTCATGGGTGCGCGAGAGCCCCGTGTTACAGCGCTTTGCAACGATCTCACTTTCCGAAGGGACAGTGGCGGCGCGCTTGATGGTTTGGCGCATGGCGCTTGAAGGCGCGCGGGAGCGACCGCTGTTTGGCTGGGGGCAAGAAGGGTTCAACTATGTGTTCAACAAACACTATAACCCCAAAATGTACAACCAAGAACAATGGTTTGACCGCGCGCACAATGTATTTCTCGACTGGCTCATTGCTGGAGGAGTACCCGCGTTTGTGTTGTACCTCCTTTTCTACGGGTCGGCATTGTGGCTTTTGTGGGCGCCCACTGGGCGCGCGGTGTTTTCGCTTGAGGAGCGTTCTGTCCTGACGGGCCTTATTGCCGCTTACGGTTTCCACAACATTTTCGTGTTTGATAATCTCACGAGCTACATTCTCTTTGCGCTTCTCCTCGCGTGGATTACCCAGAAGACGGCAACGGCGC
>RFKD01000055.1 GCA_003694545.1 Candidatus Parcubacteria bacterium
GGGCTCCGCTTCCTCGCAAGCCGACGCCCAAGCGCAACGCGAACAAGTCGTCGTGAATGTGGAAGGCGGAAAGTTTTACTTCAAGCCCGACCGCATCGAAGTTCCGCAAGGCGCGACCGTGCGCATCGTCTTTAACAATGTAGACGGCAAGCATGATTGGGTAATAGACGAGTTTAACGCGCGCACACCCGTCATTAGCTCGGGAGAAACCGCTGAAGTCACCTTCGTCGCGGATAAAGCGGGCACATTTGAATACTACTGCTCCGTGGGGAGCCATCGAGCATTGGGAATGAAAGGGACTTTGGTGGTTACGCCGAGGCGGTAGTAAACAATACACCTTTTCCGACCGCCGAGATGCAAACTTATTCTTACCATGAAAGCCGCCTTGCAAGGCGGCTTTCATGGTAAGGTAGAAGCGTTATGCGCCTTCCGCCGCGCCCAACACCTGCCACTTCCAGGGCAAAGCCGAGCGCTACGCTCGACACACCGCTTGCGCGCTTGTTTCGCTTGCGCCCCAAGGTCGCGCAGGGTCTCAAGCGGCTCAATCTCACAACCGCGCGCGATTTGTTGTACCACTTCCCTTCGCGCTACGAACACCTTTGCGCCTTCAAACGCATAGGAGAAGTGCAGGATCGCGAAGAAGTGGTGGTGTTCGGCGTGGTAACCAACCTCAAAGTCGGAAAAACATTTCGAACACAAAAACCCGTCGCGGAGGCTGTGGTAAAGGACGGTTCAGGCAGCATTCGAGCGCGCTGGTTCCACCAGCCCTATATGGCAAAAATACTCCAGGAAGGCCAAGTGGTAAAACTCTCCGGCGTTGTCTATGGTACCGGCGCTAAGCGATATCTTGCCAACCCCGATGTGGAGCCGACGACTATCGCTCCGGAGGAAGTCCACCACTCCCTCTTTAGCGCGCAAGAAATCGCTTCCGAAGGCTATCTCGCCATTTACCCGGAAACAAAAGGCGTCAGCTCGTTATGGCTCCGCGCGGCAGTGCGCAGCGTGCTCCAGCGCGTTCCTCCTTCCGAACTGCCCGACCCAATACCTGAGAGTGTGCGAGAACGATACCGCCTGCCGGATCTCTCCCGCGCCTTCCGATGGGCCCATCAGCCGCGGAGCGACAAGCAGGCGCACGCCGCCCGCAAGCGGTTCGCGTTTGAAGAAATTTTTTCGCTCCAAATCGCGCGCGCGTATGAACGCCGACAATACCAATCTCACCCAAGTATTCGCGTCACGACCGACTGGTCTGCAGTCGCGTCGTTTATGCGCGATCGGTTTCCCTTCGCGCCCACGCGCGCGCAAGTGCGCGCGGCGCGCGAAATCCACGCCGACCTCACCAGCCCGCGCCCAATGCTGCGATTGTTGGAAGGAGATGTGGGAAGCGGAAAAACCGCTGTTGCGGCCGCGGCAATTTTCGCAACAGTCACCGCACCGCGGTCAAGCAACCGCTATGCCCCACTGCAAGCCGCTTATATGGCGCCCACGGAAATCCTCGCGCGACAACAGTTCGCATCCTTATGTGAGCTGTTTGCCCACCTCCCCTTGCGCGTGGGGCTTATCACTTCTTCAGGGGCATGGGTATTTCCCTCGAAAACCAACCCAACGCAGCCAACCCGGGTGAGCAAACCCCAGCTCGTGCGATGGGTGAAAGAAGGGTCTGTTGGCGTTGTCGTGGGAACGCACGCGCTTATTGAAACGCAGGTGCAGTTTGCCGAGCTCGCGCTCGTCGTTATTGATGAACAGCACCGCTTCGGCACCGCCCAGAGAAAAGCGCTCGCAAGGAAAGACGCCATCGTCCCGCATCTGTTATCGATGAGCGCAACCCCGATTCCCCGCACGCTTGCGCTCACCTTCTACGGCGACCTCGACCTTTCCATTCTTGACGAGCTTCCTCCCGGTCGGCAAAACCCCGTGACGAAAGTCGTCGCGCCCGCAAAACGCGCGCAAGTGTATCAAGAAGTCAAGCGGGAGCTTTCAGCGGGAAGGCAGGCATATGTGATTTGCCCGCGCATCACCGCCCCCGACACGCAAAACGCGCTTGCCCTGCAAGCTCGTTCCGTGGAAGAAGAAGCGAGGCGGTTGAAGGAAAGCGTCTTCACCGAGTGGCGCATTGGCGTTTTGCACGGCAAAATGTCCGCCAAGGAAAAGGACGCCGTGATGCAAGATTTCCTCGCGCACCGCATTGATATCCTTGTCACGACGACGGTGGTTGAAGTCGGTGTGAATGTGCCAAACGCGACGGTGATGATTATTGAGAGCGCGGAGCGGTTTGGTCTTGCGCAACTGCACCAACTGCGCGGGCGCATCCAGCGCTCGACCCATCAAGCGTTTTGCTACTGCTTTGCTGAGTCATGGGGCGCCGCGACGCGCAAACGCCTCGCGATTTTTGCTAAAACCGCAGATGGATTTTCCCTCGCGCAAGCGGATTTGATACTGCGCGGCGCGGGAGATCTCTCCGGCGCGCGCCAAAGCGGCTTTTCCGACATTGGAATGGAGGCGTTGAAGAATATAAAGCTGGTAAGCGCCGCGCGCAAAGAGGCGTATGCCCTCGTAGCGGCAGACCCGACCCTCTCGCGCCATCCCTTGCTTGCCGCACGCGCGCGAGCCCAGCTCGCGCGCGTGCACTATGAGTGAGGATCCCTTTGTTGTTGTGCGCCAAATCCCAAATCGAGCGCTTCAAGAAATTGCTTAGTTTCCTGAACAAGATGCCCCTGCGGGTCAGAAGGAGAAAGCGTCCTCGCCACTCCCCGCCGCACAAGGTTGGAAAGCGCTCGCGTCATCGCGTTAAACTGAAAAAGTCTCAAGTATGGGAACACATCGCGAGGCAAAACGCTTTGTAAATTTTCCCCTCCTGCCACCCTCAACAACGTTGGAGCGAGGGTGGGCGTCTTCTTGGCACACTCCCGCGCGAGTGCTTCGGCAAGGAGAGCGAGCACGCCGTTTGACGCATCAAGTAGGTTGATCTGCCCCTGCCAGAAATTTTGCTGACCTCGAATGACATCCTGTACCACGGCGCAAGCGGCTTCCTGCTCCTGTGGCGAGCTACTTTCCCACAACGCGTGCTGGAGAGCATCGCGCAGGCCTGGGTATTCCTCAAACCGCAACAAAAAGCCGGTGCGCAATAATGGTTTCGCGTCTTGGGTTTGGATCGCCTCCCCCAAATCCGCAAGCGGCAAGAGAAATTCCAGCGGGTGGCGCAATGCGTCGCGGTACGGCTGCACTACTGTGTTGTGCTCCCTGTCCCAAGCGGGCGTGGTTGCCATAATACTACGCACGACAAACCCAACATCGTCATCTCGCTGGGCAAGTTCTTCCACAAGCACTTCAACACGTTGACGCGTCTCTCCATCGGCAAGGCTGGGCTGCACAGGCTCCGAACCTTCGGCGGTTTGTCCAAAGATCGCGCTAATTTGCGTGGCGAGGTTTTCTCGATCGTTGATGGAAAAAACTGCTCCCTCGGCGTCTTGTTTCAGCAGAGCCCGCGCCGCTTCAAGCGCGCTTAACCGCTCATTGGCTCCAATAAACCGTACAAACCGGCCCCGCACGCCAAGTATGCTTTCTTTTTCAGCTGACGGAGGGATGTCTTTCATTTCACCTTGCTGTTGTGCGTCGTGCCACGCGGCCGCTACAAACGCGAGCCCCGCGAGCCGCGGCTCAAAAATCTCCTGAAGGATCCTCTGCGTCAGTTCAGGAGAGGCCCCATATCTTTGAAGCGCAAGGTCTGTCGCGCGCGCAACCACTGCAAATTGCGCCGCCACACGCTCAAGCACGGCAGCGGTGTGCTCCTCATTATGGTACGCGAGCGGTTTTGTACTCTCTTTACCGAAGCGTTGTCGCACTATTTCAAGCCCCCCGTGCGCTAACTGCCGAACAGCCGCAGCCAAAGCTGGCTCCTTCTGCTCTAACGATGCGACAATCGCTTCAAAGCGCTGGTCGGCTTGATGATGCGTCTCCTCTCGGTTTGGAGAGCCCGACGAAATTCGCTCCATACAAGTAAAATTATACACCAAGGATACACCGCCTGCCACTTGACCGAAAATGTGCTACATTCCTCACAGCGCGGGCGTGTAGCTCAGCGGTAGAGCGCGGAGCTTATACCTCCGTGGCCGCAGGTTCGAATCCTGCCACGCCCACAGCACACCGAAGGCAACGCGGAGCGTTGCCGAGGGCTGTGGTGTGCGGCGGGGCGGGATTCGAAACCCCCCGCCCGCGAAGCCGCCGAGCGGAGCAAGGCGAGGGCGGGGGGCGGGGTCGCGAGTTCTTAACCGCAGCGAGCGCGCAGCGCGAAGCGAGGATTTAGAACTGGTGACCGAATCCTGCCACGCCCACAGCACACCGAAGGCAACGCGGAGCGTTGCCGAGGGCTGTGGTGTTTGGCGGAGCGGAATTCAAACTCCCACCCAAGAAAGAATCAATTCCCATGAAGTTCCAAGGGGTGTGGTGCCGTTCTTCGTGTGTGACGATACCCGCGCATCTCTACAGGGGTGTGACACGATATTTCTGCCTCAAGGTTAATCTGGGGAGCCGGATAGATTTGTATTTCTAGGCAATCTGGAATAATGCCTAGCGCGCACCTTTGCGGTCGATCCTTTAATATGGGAACCTCCCGCTACTCTTTGAGAAAAATTACATAGTCGCGCGCGACAGGCCAAGTGACGCAATAAGCACAAAGATACTTGGAGTGCCTGGTATATTCCGCTCCCCGCAGCACCCTACGACTCAATAGCTTGCGGTTCTTCTCGAATAACCTCCTTCTTTTTTACCACAATCCCGTGCTCTTTGAGAAACGCCTCAAACTCGTCTCGCTCCATTGTTTCCACCTCAATGAGGTGCTTCGCGAGCGCGTCCAGCACATCGCGGTGTTTTTTGAGTACATCTTCCGCTCGCGCAAGCGCTTCGCGCACCAAACGCTCAACTTCAGCGTCAATCGCGGCGGCCGTGCGTTCGGAAATTTCGCGCTCTACGGGAATCGACGCGCCCCCGACGCGCGTAATGCTCGGCTCCTGCACGACCGCAAGCGGCCCGATGGCTTCGCTCATTCCCCACCGCGCGACCATATTGCGCGCAATCGCCGTCACCTGCTGGAGGTCGGAGGAAGGGCCGGTCGTCAAATCTCCAAACACGAACCGCTCTGCGGCGTAGCCACCCAGCGCGACCACCATATCATCGAGAAACTCCAAGCGCGAATGCATTTTTTTATCCTCCTGCGGCGGTCGCAACACATAACCTGCCGCTCTGCCGCGCGCAACGAGGGAAATCTTTTGCACCGGGTCCGCGTGCGGCAAAACGCTTGCAACCAGCGCATGCCCCGCTTCGTGATACGCCGTGATTTCCTTCTCTTTCGGCGAAAGGAGATGGCTGCGCCGCTCGGGGCCTAAGAGCACCTTTTCAATAGAGCGCAGGAGATCATATTGCGTTATTTCTTTTCGGTTTTCCCGCGCAGCGAGAATGGCCGCCTCGTTCATTAGCGCGTAGAGTTCGGCGCCAGAAAACCCGGGCGTCCGCTCGGCAATGACGGAAAGATCCACATCAGCGTGGAGCGGCTTTTTCCGCGCGTGAATCTTGAGAATTTCTTCCCGCTCCTTTTTGTCCGGCAAATCAAGCGTTACACGCCGATCGAAGCGTCCCGGGCGCAAGAGGGCGGGATCCAGCACATCGGGGCGGTTCGTTGCCGCCATAACAATGACTTTTTCGTTTGGCTCAAACCC
>RFKD01000056.1 GCA_003694545.1 Candidatus Parcubacteria bacterium
CTTGAAGTCGCTCGGCGCGTCTTGCCCACGCGCGCGCCGCTCGGCGGCGCGCGCGTGGGCAAGAGCAACCATCGCCCCCACCTGGCCAACAACCGCCTTCGTGGACGCTACGCTCACTTCTTGCCCTGCCCCCATTGGTATGAGAATGTCCACCTCGCGAGACAGCGAAGAAGGAACAACATTCACCACGCCCACGGTTGGCACCTTTGCTTCTTTCGCGCGCCGGACGACTTCCCGAGTGTCCGCTGTTTCTCCAGACTGCGAGACCGCAAGCACAACCCTCGGCAAATCAACCGAACCAATAACGCGCGCCACTTCCCGCGCCGCCGTAGAAACGATGAGATCGCCGCCTCGCGCAAACCAAGGAGCAGCAATTTGTGCGGCATGCCACGCGCTTCCGCACGCCGCGGGGAACCAAACCAACGGCGACGACACCGCCAATACCTGGCGCAGCCGCTGATTGCCACGCAACGCCTCAGCAACAGACCGCACCGCACTGCGCCACGCATTGGGGCTTTCTAATATTTCTTGATACATGAGGTGCGGGCGGAGCGCGTCGCTTTGCCGACGCGTCCTTCCGCCGCGCACCGTGCGCACCGCCTCACGGCGCAGACGAGCAACCTTGCCGTCTTGGACAACAGAATCTTTCTTAAGCGTAAACACGGAATCCTCGGAAATGACGGAAACAAAGCGGGCAAACGGCGCTAGCGCGAGGGCGTCCGAAGCAACCGCGCACCACGCCTTCCCACGCGCAACAACCAACGGACTGCCCCTGCGCGCAACAACAATTTGCTCTGGCTCGTGGGGCGAAACAGCCGCAATCGCGAAACTCCCCTGCAAAAGAGCAATCGCTTTCCTTAGCGCGCTTTCCAAAGATTCTCCTTTTTGCCAGAGCGCCTCAACATAGTGCGCGACAACTTCCGTGTCGGTGTCACTGTGATAACGGCAAGGGTGCCGCTCCCGTAACTCTTGTGCGTTCTCAATGACTCCGTTGTGCACGAGCAAAACCCTGCCCCGGCACCCCTTATGTGGATGCGTGTTGCGCAAGAGGACTTTGCCATGCGTCGCCCAGCGCGTGTGGGCGATGCCGTACTGAGCACTCTGGAGCCGTGCGCGCTCTTGTCCTTTTTCCTTCACGAGAAGATCTGCAACCCGATCCCGCAAGCGACGCACCTCCCCCACGCAACGCACCAACCCAACATTGGGCGTCCACAAGCCTGCCGAATCGTACCCACGATACTCTAACCGTTCCAACAAGCACAAGAGCCTCTCTTCCAGCATCTCCGGCGCTGTCGCGCCAACCCAACCTGCAATGCCGCACATTACAAGCAAAACGCAGCAGAAGTTGTTGGGGTTACACAACAACGCCCACCACCTCCCGCAAGGCCCAACCAACCGTATAGGAAATGACCGCGGCCAATCCCCCAATTCCCACCATCTCCATAACCGCCAACCATACCCGTTCCTTAGCAAGATACGCTCGTCCCACCCCCACAAGCGCAAGCGCCGCCAAGGTCGCACTCACTGAAAACGCGAGTTGGTGAGACAGAGCTATCTGCGAGGAAAATACATACGGCAGCAAGGGAAGCGCCCCAGCGACAACAAACGCAAAAAAGGTCGCCGCGCCCCGCTTGAGAGGTCCGGCAATTTCCGTGCGTCCTGAATCGCGCGAACTTTCTGCTCGATCAGACAGGAAGCTTGAAGCGCCCATAGAAAACCCGTCAGCAAGCAGGTTCGCCACGCCAAGGATCACAATAACCCCAGCCGAAAGCTTGCCGCCTGCGGCCGCGGTAACAACGGCAAAAGTGGTGATGATGCCGTCGTTGGCTCCGTAGACAATCTCTCCCACATACTGGGAAGCCAACCGGCGCAATTTTTCCACCATAACCATCACCGCAGCAAGATAACCTACGCCAACCCTGAGCGCGCGATGCGCTCAATGAGAAATAGCGGATCGTGATATTTCGCGTAGTTTTTCTTCTCCACAATAACCACCTTGTCTGACATCCCTTTCGGGATGTGCTCCGCAAGATCCCCCGCGCTTTCCGAGACGACAAACACATACGCCCGCGGCACAGTTTGCCGTTTGAGATACCGTTGAAGTTCTTGAAAGAAGAGATGAATAAATTTGCGCGAGTCTGACAACTCGTCATACGCCTCAGGCGTCCCGCTGCGGAACACTTGCCCTTTTCCGCCCGTCCAAAAGAAGCCCTCCCCTGTGCGGTGGGTAAACTCCGGCGAAAGCTCGCGCACCTCTTCCACCGTCCCTTCGCGCGCAAGCCAAATCCGCCCGTGCACCGACCCCACCGCGGCGATGAGGGCGCCCTCAGGAAATTGCGGAAGATGCTCAGGAATGTGTGCCATACCACACAATGTATACCACACAGAGGAATCACTTACCACTCTTTACTGTCCACTGTGGGCCCTATTCAGCACAAACGAACGCACAATCAACGGCGCCTATATGGATGCTTATATGGTTATATACAAGGGTCGCGACGCACGCATATACGCAAGAAGAAGGGGTGTGTCAGCTTAAGGCGCGAGACCGCTTCAAGGACGCCAAAAACCGATCAACCGGCTGCGTGTTGAGGATGTCTTTTGCGCCAGCCCAGCCTCGGCGCGCTTGGCCAAGGCCCAACTCGCGGTACGACAAATGCTGCGGCGCGTGGGAATCCGTTGAAACAACAAGGCGCACCCCTTTTTGCAAGGCGCGTCGAACGAGCGCGTCGTTGGCATCGATCCGGTCGGGATACGAGTCGATATCTAGCGCCGTTCCGGTGCGAGCGCACGCCTCCAACACCGTTTCCACATCAAACGCAATCGGCTCGCGCTTCCCAATAATGCGGGCTGTGGGGTGAAAAAAAATATCCACCAACGGATGCTCAATGGCGCGCAACAGCCGCCGAGTTTGCTCCTTCGGCGAGAGCGTAAAGTATGAATGCACCCCGACGCCCACGCATTCAAGCCGCGCGAGCGCCTTATCCGATACGTCCAGCGTGCCGTCTTTGAGGATATTAACTTCCGCGCCGTGCACCACGCGAAACTCCCTCCCTTCCCGGCGAAAAGCGCGGTTCACCTTTTCCACCTCACGCCTTTGCCGCGCAAGCGCTGCTTCATCCAGCCCACCGGTCATAGCAAGCGCCTTCGTGTGATCCGTAAGCACGATGTACGACAAGCCGCTCTCGTACGCCGCGCGTGCCATTGCTTCAATGGAAAGCGTGCCGTCCGTCCAATTGGAATGAACTTGGCAATCCCCCTGTAAGGAACCGTACGGGACGAGGTCGGGAAGTTTGTGGGCAAGCGCCGCCTCTATTTCGCCTTGATCTTCCCTCAACTCCGGCGGTATGTACTGCATGCCCAGCGCCTCGTACACTTCTTCTTCCGTCCGTACCGCCACACAACGCTTTCCTTGAAACAAACCATATTCATTGAGTTTGTAGCCGAGGGATTCGGCGTAGGTACGCAAATGAATATTGTGGGCGCGCGAACCCGTAAAATACAAAAGTGCGGCACCCCACCGCTCTGGTTCAATAGCGCGCACATCCATATCCATACCGAAGGTAAGGCGCACGCTCGTGCGCGATGGCCCTTGTTGGTGCACGTAGGTTACCTCCGGCAGTGACACAACCTCCCGCGCGAGAAGTTGTGGCCGAGAGGTTGCCACCAGAATGTCAATGTCGCCCACAGTTTCTTTCTTGCGACGAAACGAACCGACAATTTGCACTTCCCGAACGCCGGGAACCTCCCGCAAGCGTGCGGCTACGCGCTCCGCCAGAGGAAGGATAAATCCCAACGGTTGGCGGCCTTGCGCTTTTTGCGTGAGCGCGAGTCCTTCGCGCAAGCGTGCGACGGTCTTCTCGCCCCACCCGGGAATGCCCGCAAGCTTGTGAGATTTTTTCTCAAGGAGTGTTTTAAGGTCATCGATCGTGCGCACCCCAAACATCTCGTAGAGCGTGCGTAATCGCTTTGGTCCCAACCCTTCAATGGCGGTAAGCTCCCGAACAGCTACGGGGAACCGCCGCTTCAGCTCCTCATACTCCGCAAACGAACCGTGATCGCAGATATCAGCAATATGCTGGGCAATGCTTGGGCCAATCCCCGGCAGGGCATCGAGCGCCTCCCTGCCGTGCTTGCGATACACGGCGCACACATCCTCGGCAAGCGCGCGCACGGCCGCCGCCGCGCGTTCATACGCGCGCGGCTTAAACGCCACACCCGCCATTTCGTAGCACAAGCTGGTTTCTTCGAGCATTCGCGCGATGCTCTCGTTGTCGGGAAGAAAGGAACGCTCATGATGCGCCATAGGGTGCGGTCAGGAAAAACAGGATGTTGGCGATAAGCGAATCGCCTATGGTGAAGTGGGTCCACAACTCCATCCCCACGAAAAGCGTGAGCGCCGCAATAACGCCGACGCGCGCGGCAAAGAGAAACCCCCCAATCATTGCAAGCGTATCGCCCAACGAGTTGATAATGCTGTCGCCAAAGTAGTGCTTGGAAATGGGGTTGGTGCGATACAGTTCAATAATGCGCGGTGTGTTTTCCAAAACCTCCCACGCCGCCTCAACGCCAACCCACACCACGAGCCACACGGAAAGGGGAATGCGCCGCGCGAGCGCGCTCGCGCGGCGCATTCCCC
>RFKD01000057.1 GCA_003694545.1 Candidatus Parcubacteria bacterium
TCCTGGAAGACCTGGATCGTTTTGCAGACTTCCTGGTGGATCTTGACCGCAATAGTCGCGGCTAATTCGCTTGGAGCATCGGGGTTGGCAGGAAGGCAATTTGACGGTATCCTAACCCCATGAAAGCACTGGTATCGCGGTTTTGGCAGACCGCCTTTGTGCTGATCGTTGCCGGTGGGTTGATTCTTCTGGCGTTAAGTGGTTACCTGCAGCCTCTCTTACGAAGTGTGATGTCACCGTTAGTAGGGGTACAGCAGTGGATTTCAAGCCGCTATATCGCGGCTTATCAATTCATAACGGCGCCGCGTGATATGGCAGCCCTGCAACAACGCAATTTTGAACTTGAGCAACAAGTGGCCGAATTGCAGGCACAGGTGATTGAATTACAACAGCAACTCCGCGAAGCCCAGGTCATCTACGCCCTGCTTGATTTTGCCCGTTCCCATCCCCAGAATCAATATGTGGCTGCCAACATCATTGGCCGTGATCCGAGTCCTTTTCTTCATTATGTCATCATTGATCGCGGCTCTGATGATGGGGTTCGCCATGGGATGCCGGTGGTCACAAATCAAGGGCTTGTAGGACGAGTTGATGCTGTTACTGCCGGCGCGGCGCGGGTGCAGTTGATCACTGACCCTAATGCGATTGTCAACGTGCGCCTTCAGAGCAGTAAGGTAGAAGGGCAAGTCCATGGTTCAGTGACCGGGGAGATAAGCCTGGAGATGATCCCCCAGGATACCGTGATTCAAGTAGGGGATTTGGTGTTGACCTCAGGTTTGGGCGGAACATATCCCCCTGACATCTTGGTTGGGCAGGTCAGCGACGTACGCAAACAACCCAATCAATTGTTTCAGACCGCGGTTGTACAGCCCGTGGTTGACTTTACCGCACTTCAGGCCGTTCTGGTGATTACGAATTTCCGCCCGATTCAAATCGCGCCTCTGATTCCGACCCCCATCCCGTGAGGTAAAGGATGTTAGCCGATTGGTTGGCTTTTCCATTATTGGGGGGGATGTTGATGATTCAAAGCGCGATAATCAGCCGCCTAACCCTATTGAATGGAAGTGGCGATCTGGTCCTGTTGGCCCTGATCGCGTGGGCTTTGCATGAACGCGTTCGATCTGCCTTGGCCTGGTTACTGGTAGGCGGCCTTTTGGTAGGGTGGGTTTCCGGACTGCCTTTATTAGTGCCTCTGGTTGGGTATGGGATGGTGGTGGCTCTGGCCAGGGTTATTCGCCGTCAGGTCTGGCAAATTCCCCTTCTGGCAATGCTTTTTGTCACGTTCTGGGGTACGCTGATTTATCATGCTTTGACGATCGTCACACTGCAGTTTAACGGCACGTCCCTTACGTGGGCAGAAGCGCTCACCCATGTAACGTTGCCCAGTCTATTTCTTAATCTTATTTTTGCTTTTCCGGTGTATGCTTTGGTAAACGATCTGGCAAATTGGTTGTACCCAGAGACGGTGGTGAGACATGCATGAGCCCATTGAACATCCTCAACCTTTTGAGCATTGGCGGCTGACCGTTTTTTACGTACTGGTTGGGTTGGTGGTTGGTTTCTACATCTTGCGATTGTTCAACTTGCAGATTCTCCAGGGAACGAACTACCGCGTGCGGGCCGAAGATAACCGTACCATGGAGATCAGTCTCCCTACTCAGCGGGGCTTGATCTATGACCGAAATGGTTATCTGTTGGCCAAGAACGTGCCTTCTTACAATGTAGTGATTACGCCTGCCGAACTTCCGACCGATGAAGGAGGGATCCAAGAGGTTTACCGACAACTTTCCCAACTCATCGGCGTGCCGGTGAACAACGGAGAGATTAATGAAGAGACGGTGCGCAACTTCACCCCGTGTGCTACCGACCTGGGGATTGCGCAAATCGTCTATATCGGTGATACGAACGCCCCTTACAGCCCGATTCGCATCAAATGTAATATTGATCAACAGACCGCTATGATTATCCGTGAGCGTGCGACGGACTTGCCCGGCGTTGGTATTGAGGTCGAATCGGTGCGCGAATATCCTACGGGCTCGTTAACCTCAACCGTCGTGGGCTTTCTTGGTCCCATTCCGGCCAGTGAAGAAGCGGATTATCGGGCGCGGGGCTTTCTGCCCAATCGCGATAAAGTGGGATTTGCCGGCGTGGAATATTCACTGAATGATCTTTTGATCGGCCAAAACGGCAAGCGCGTGGTTGAGGTGGATGCCGCAGGTCAGATCTTGCGTGATTTGGAACCCCCGGTACAACCTGTGCCAGGGTATTCGATCAAACTAACTATTGATACGCGCTTGCAGGCGGCGGCAGAGGCGGCACTGGTCAATTGGATGGATCGCTGGAACCGCTACTTTGGCGAGCAGCGCTACACCAGTGGGGTGGTGATCGCCATGAATCCGAAAACGGGCGAGATACTGGCAATGGTCTCTTACCCGAGTTATGAAAATAACCGCATGGCGCGCTTCATCCCGGCCTATTATCTGGAACAATTGCAGCGCGACGGGCGCGAACCCCTGCTCAACCACGCCATCCAGGCGGAGCGCCCCCCCGGTTCGGTCTTCAAACTGGTGACGGCCATCGGCGCACTCAACGAGGGCGTGGTCACCCCAGACCAATGGGTGGATACCCCCGGCTACATCATCCTGATACAA
>RFKD01000058.1 GCA_003694545.1 Candidatus Parcubacteria bacterium
AGGTTGCGCTGTGAGCGAAGGTCCCCACAGCCTCATTCGCGAGGGCGCCGTGCTTGTTCGCGGAGCGCACGATTGCGCGGAAATGCTCGGGCTTGCTTGGCGGTCGGCTCGCACGGAGCCAAGAGCGCAGGCGGCGGCCACCGCCTGCGCTCTTGGCTCATGGCAAGACGTGTCACTGCCCTTGCGCGATCGCATACTTGCTCTTTTAGCGCAACAGTCGGGATCGCGCGACGAGCTTGCCGTTCGCTTGGGCGCGAGCGCGGCGGATATCGCGCGGGAGGTAACCATGCTGGAGATCGAAGGGAGCGTGCGGGACGAGATGGGGAGGTTGACCCTTGTGGCGCACCAAGGCCGCGTGCGCTAAGATGGGAGGGCATGCGATATACGGGGTTCTTCTTTCATCGGATCAAATACTTCTCGCGCCGCGAGAGCCCCTTGAAGGGGTGCGATTTGTTTAGCAGAAGGTAGGAAGTGACGAAATAAGTAACGCAAAGCGTATGTTAGACATCAAATTCATCCGAGACAATCTCACGGTCGTCAAAGAAGGAGCGAGAAAAAAGGGAATCAAAGTTGACCTCGATCGTCTCGTCGCGCTGGATGACGAGCGTCGTACGCTAACGCAGGAAGTGAATGAACTGCGCGCGCAGCAAAAAGCGGAAAGCGAGGGCATACAAAATGCCGATCCTACCCAACGCGCCCAACGTCTTGAGGCTCTGCGCGCGCTCAAAGAGCGCCTCCAAAGATCAGAAGAGCGTTTGCAGGAGGTGATGCGGGAGTGGCGTTTGCTGATGCTCCAGGTCCCCAACATTCCGGATGTGAGCGTACCAGAAGGAGAAAGTGACGCGGACAATGTGGAAGTACGCCAGTGGGGGGAACCGCGAGAGTTTGCGTTTCAGCCGCGTAGCCATATTGAGCTTTTGGAAATGCACCGCAGCGCCGATTTTGAACGCGGCGCCAAAGTAGCAGGCTTCCGAGGCTATTTTTTGGAGGACGCGATGGTGCGGTTGTCGGTTGCGTTGTGGCAGTTTGTGTGGGATCACTTCCGGGAGCACCATCCGGAGTATCGCTTGATGATGGTGCCTTCTCTCGTGCGAAAAGAGCCGTTTTTTGGGACGGGTTACCTTCCGCAGGGGGAAGAAGACTTGTATAAAACGCAAGACGATTTGTATCTCGCAGGAACGGCTGAGGTCGCGATGATGGGCTACTTTATGGACGAAGTGTTGGATCACGACGCCTTGCCAATGAAATTTTTGGCGTTTTCTCCTTGTTTCCGCCGCGAAGCGGGAAGCCACGGCAAAGACACAAAAGGGCTCGTGCGCGTCCATGAGTTTTACAAGCTCGAACAAGTGATTCTCTGCGAGGCAAGCCATGAAACATCCGTGCGCTTCCATGAGGAACTCACCGCAAACGCTGAAGAGCTTTTACAGGCGCTTGGGCTGCCATATCGCGTTGTGGTGAATTGCGGCGGCGATCTTGGGCTCGGGCAAGTCAAAAAATACGATATTGAAGCGTGGGTTCCAAGCGAAGGGCGTTATCGGGAGACGCACTCCTCGTCCTACTTCCACGACTTCCAGACGCGCCGCTTGAATATCCGCTATCGCGACGCTGACGGCAAGATGCGCTACGCGCACTCGCTCAACAACACTGCGCTTGCCACGCCGCGCATGTTGGTGCCGCTTTTGGAAAACTACCAAGAGGCTGACGGTTCCATTGTGGTGCCAAAGGCGCTTCAGCCGTATATGGACGCTGAGGTTTTGCGGCCGAGGAGTACCCAGAAGAGGGCGTGATGCTTATGCGCTCGGGAGGGAGAGGAGACGGGATCGTGCGCCCCGCGCATAGGAAAGCTGCGGTTGCGCAGCTTTCCTATGCGCGGGGCGGTTCCGCCCGCCTGCGAGCGCGTGCCCGCTTCATTATCGCCGCCGTGTGCGGCGCGGCGCTTTTCCTGGTGATCTGGCTACCGTGGGCGCGGTCGTTTCAATATGAGGTCGTGTTGTCGGACGAATACGATGACACGCGCGCAGGACTTATTCTAGATGCCATAAGCTCGCAAACACGATGGGGAATTGTGCCCAAGGTGCATATCTTGTGGTTTCCCAAAAAAGAAATCCAACAGCGCCTTGAAGCCGCCTTGCCGCAGTATGCTTCTGTTTCGGTTGAGCGGATTGGCCTGCGGCGCGCTGAGATCCGCGGAGTGTTGCGTGTCCCCTTTGCGCAATGGTGCCGCGCGCAAGACGAGCTTGATGATGCAATGGCGGAGCCTCATGTGTTCACAACGCCGCTTCCTGTGAAAGATTGCCCTGCTGTGGTTGGCGCGCAGGAAGGAGTGGTGTATACCCCGCGGCACGGTGCTCCCAAGGATTCTCTCCCGCAGCTTTTGTGGGTTGTCGCTTTTGAGCAGGAGCCTCCTGCCGCTCTCGATAGTGCAGAATTTGCCTCCTTGCGCGCGTTGGTGCGCTGGTTGGATGCGCAAGGCGTTGAAATCCAGCGCATTGAATCCACGCCCCGTTGGGTAAGTCTCCGCCTCGCGCTCGGCGCTTCTCTCTTCTTGCCAAAACAGGGCAGCCTCGAGGAAATCCCTGCGTATCTGCAGGCCCTGGTGCGCGAGGGGGTCGTAGGGGCGGGAGAACATCCGACGGCCTCAACGGAGCTTGCGGCCGCTTTGCAAACTGTTCGCTACATTGATTTTCGCGATTTCCCGCGCGTGTATGTGGGGAAGGAATAGCGCGCGTTTGCTGGTAGAGGAAGCGACTTTTTGCTAAAATACCTGCGCGCCGGCATAGCTCAGTTGGTAGAGCAACCGCCTTGTAAGCGGTAGGTCGTCGGTTCAAGTCCGACTGCCGGCTCAAAGTTTTTATATTGCGCCGCCTTCCTTTGGCGGGTAGGATAGAGGTATGTTGGAGGCTCCTGTGGTAGATATTCGCTATACCAAAGATCCAACGCTTCAGGATGTGCTTTCAGCTCTGCGCTCCCAGAGTAATGAAGACCAGGCGCTGGTGCGTCGGGCGTGGGAGTTCGCGCAAAAGGCGCACGAAGGGCAAGAGCGCCTCAGCGGCAAGCCTTACTTCACCCATGTCGCGGAAACGGGCTATAAGCTCGCGCGCATTGGTATGGGAGCTCCCACGGTGGCGGCAGGGTTGCTACACGACGCTGTAGAGGATGGCTGTGTGAGCTTTGAAGAGTTGGAAAAGGCGTTCGGGGCCGAGATTGCTTCTTTGGTTGACGGCGTGACAAAATTGGGGCATCTAAAATATCGCGGCGTCTCTCGCCATGTGGAAAGCTTGCGAAAGTTGTTTGTTGCAACATCGCGCGATATTCGAGTGTTGATCATTCGGCTGATGGATCGCCTCCATAATATGGAGACGCTAGAGTATGTGCGCGAGGATAAGCGCCGCCGCATTGCTTTGGAGACGCTTGAAATTTACGCGCCGATTGCGGAGCGTTTGGAGATGGGTATTGTTCAGCGGATGCTGCAGGATTTGGCGTTTCCATATGTGTTTCCCGAGGAATATAAGGAGGTGCACGCGCTCGTGGAGCATCGGGCGAATCGGCTCCTGCGCAGTATGGAAAAAATGCAAAATAGAATGCGCCGCGCGCTGGTTGAGGCGGGGATCACTGAATTCCACACAATGACGCGCCTGAAGGGCTTGTATAGCTTTTGGCGTAAACTTCAGCGTAAAGGCGGCGATGCGAATCAGATTTACGATTTGGCGGCACTGCGTATTATCGTTCCAACGAAAGAAGACTGCTATCGGGTGCTTGGGATCGTGCACCACCATTGGCGCCCTTTGCCGGGAAGGATAAAGGACTACATTGCTTTCCCCAAGCCCAACGGCTACCAATCACTCCACACAACCGTGTTTACGGGGGATGGCTCTATTGTGGAAGTGCAAGTTCGCACGCTGGATATGCACCGGGAGGCGCAGTGGGGCGTAGCGTCGCATTTTGCGTATAAGGAGCAAGGGTCTGTCGCTCAGACAAAGAAAGATAGGGGTTGGCTGTGGGTGTGGCGTCTTCTGCCGCGCCGCCAACAGCCGTCCGCAACGGAAGATGGCGCCTTCGCGCCTTCTGACGAGACGGGTCGTCGAGACATAGACATACCGCAGTGGGTTCGGGAAATAGCCGAAGCCCAACGCGCGGTCGCGGAAGGCGACGAATCATTCCTCGAAGACCTACGGGCGGATTTTTTCAACCACCGCGTGTTTGTGTTTACCCCGAAAGGAGATGTGGTGGATCTTCCTATTGGCGCCTCGCCGGTTGATTTTGCCTATGCAATTCACTCGGACATTGGTGCTCATCTTGCCGCCGCGATTGTGAACGGGAAGATGGTGTCTCTCGACACGCAACTGCGCAACGGTGATATTGTGGAAGTTGTAACTAAACCGTCGGCGCGCCCGTCTCGCCGTTGGTTAGCGTTTGTGAAAACTGCGCTTGCCCGCAGAAAAATACGCCAAGCGCTTGCGGTGGACAATCTCGCAGCTTCCGCGGAAGCAAGCGGCGGAGCGCAAGACGCATCCTTGGAGCGCACAGCGCGCAAGCGAAGGAAGAAATAGCAAAGGTCGCGAGTGCAAACAGACCAAACCGTAAAGAGAGCAAGCCGTAAAAGCTTACCCTGCTTGCGCTCCGCGCTCTGCGCCACGAGGACTAGATCGTGAAGTTGCGCACGGCGTACAGGTCGTCGTCTTCTTCCATTGTTGCGCGTTGCTCCTGCGGACTCACATCTTCAACTTCGAGCTCCGTAAGAGGCGCCACATCTGTTTCTTCAAATTCCGAGGCGGGTTTTGCATTGTTGAGAAAGGTGGTAGGGGCTTTTTTGAGAGAGGGTTCTACGAGGGCCGCGCTCGCGACGGGCGTTGTTTGCACAGATGCGGGGAAGGGGGAAACTGAGGACGGCTCTTGGTCTTGAGCTTGTTTGCCATATTGTAGAGAGAAAGTGTTTCGCTCAGGAGTGAATTCCGCAGGAGCGGCGGCGTTCACGGGAGCGACATTTGCCGCAGGCGCGGGTAGGGGAGTGGGTTCGCTTTGGGGTTCAGGAGCCGTGCGTGGGGAATCAACAAGCCTACTTTCCCTTTGTGGTTGGGGTTTGTCTGCTACACCGCCACGCGACGATGATACAGTGGCTGGCTCGGTAGCAGGAGGAGAGTTGACTGATTGGGAAAGTTTGGCAAGCAAGGTGCGCAAGTCTTCTTCTGAAAAATAGTCAATCACAATCTTTCCTCCGTTACCTTCGGCGCGCGGCGTTACCATTACTCTCGTTCCTAGCGCGCGCGCAAGCGCGGCCTCCGCACTGCTGATTTCCGGGTGGACGGGTTTGCGCGTTTTATCGGCCGCGATGCGCCGAGCAATGCGTTCTGTTTCGCGCACGGAGAGTTTGCGCTCAAGAATCTCCTCAAAAAGCGTTTTTTGTTCTTCCGGCCGATCGTTGAGCATCAACAAAGGACGCGTAAATCCTTCCGAAATGGCGCCCGAGCGAACCGCGTTGAGGATGTCCTCCGGAAGGTTGAGAATGCGCAAGGTATTGGAAACATACTCTCGGCTCCTGCCTATTTTCCGAGCGATTTCCGCGTTGTTGTAGCCGTATTCCTGGAGCTTTTTAAAGGCGAGCGCGCGCTCAACGGGATTAAGGTCTTCCCGCTGGAGGTTTTCTATAATGGCAAGCTCCAGCTTCATCTTGTCGCTCTCTTCCTGCGAGCGAATGACAACAGGTACAAGGGTCAATCCCGCGATTTTTGCCGCCCGCCAGCGGCGCTCGCCGGCAATGAGCTCATACGCAACACGAATACTCCCGTCGGGCGATTCTATTTCGTGGCGGGTGACCACCAAAGGCTGTAAGATGCCGTACTGACGCACCGATTCGGCAAGCTCCCGCAAGCGTGCTTCGTCGAAATCACGTCGCGGCTGAAACGGGTTGGGGCGGATTTTTTCCACCTCCACCCAAAAGATAGAGTCGTAGAAAGGCTTTGATGGCGCTGGCATGCGCCGCAGTATACCATGCGCGCCGAGAGTTGTTGCGCCTTCAGTTGGGGATTGCGCTGGAGAAGACAGCAGGGGCGACAGGACTCGAACCTGCAACCTGCGGTTTTGGAGACCGCTGCTCTACCAATTGAGCTACGCCCCTTCTGCGCGGAAGCATACCATAGCGCGCGCTCGTGGGGAAGCGCTTCTCGTCAGTGCGCTCAGATAAAAAGACCGCGGTGCTCGAGGCCTACTTCTTGGTTTCTTCAAAGATGATGTGTTTGCGCAATTTAGGGGAGTATTTGCGGCGGCGGAGCTTCTCTGTTCCGCCTTTGCCCGCTTTGGCCGCTCGCCGCTTGCGGTTGATGCGAGTGTAGTAAGTTTCGCCCGTTTCCTTGGAGCGGAGTTTTACCAAATGGTCTTGCGCCATATGGGAAGCAGGGTAGCACACCAAAGGCGCGGCGGCAAGATCGCCCAGCAGGCAGTCGGCATCTATGTCGTGTAGGAGTTGAGGTTAGCCACCCAAAAGAGGAAGCGGTACAATGCAGCGCAAGTATTGTTTTTGCGATAGGAGGTATGAAGGAAGCCGACACACAGCCGCGTCACAAGGGGTTTGCGCTGGACACTGGGTTTATGGCTTCCTCTGCGGGAAGGCGGCTCATTGTGAGCGTGGCGTGGGTCTCGAGCATTACACTCGCTTTTTTCCTTGGGGCGCTTGAAGCGCAGACGCGCTGGGAGGCGGCAGCCTCAGCCGCTTCCCAGCGCGCCGCAGTTTATCAAAAAGACGATGCCCCCTTGCCCCCGGGAGGGTGGGTTGTCGGTTCGCTCAACGGGCGGGTGTATCACTTGCCATGGTGTCCTGGCGCTGCGCGGCTCGCTCCGGAAAAGACAAAGTGGTTTGCCAGCGAAGCGCAAGCCCGCGCGGCAGGATACCGCCCCGCGAAAAACTGCCCTGGCCTTCCTGAACAACCATAAGAAAAAGAGGTGCTACACTAAGGCTATGATTGTGCTTGACATTGAGGCGACGGGGACCAATCCCAGCAAACACAGTATTCTCGCAATTGGCGCGGTGGATTTAGCTCACGCGGAACATACATTTTACGGAGAGTGTAGGGCGTGGGAGGGGGCGCACATAATGGAGGAGGCTCTTGCCGTGAACGGATTTTCGCTTTCAGCCGTAAAAGATCCCGCAAAACAAAGCGAAGCGGAGCTTGTGCGGCAATTTCTCGCTTGGAGCGACGACCTGGACGACAGGACGCTTGCCGCGCAAAATGTCGCGTTTGACGCGGCGTTTCTCCAAGCGGCTTGCGAACGCGCGGGTGTCGCTTATCCGTTTGCACATCGAACCATTGATGTGCACAGCGTTGTTTATACCCATATACTCCTCTCGGGCAAACAGCCGCCGTTTGACGCGCACCACCGCCACAGCGCGCTTTCGCTGGATGCCGCGCGCGCATATGTCGGCCTTCCGAGCGAACCGACGCCGCACAATGCCCTTGAAGGGGCGTTGGGGCACGCGGAAGTTTTACACCGGATTTGGTTTGGGAAAGGATTTGCGCCTCGTTACGCGAGCTATCCCGTGCCGGAATATTGCGCGCGTCCGAACTAGCGTCGTACAATACAGCCTTGCCTGCCGTGTGTATGGAAGCACCCCGGTATCTCCCTATTGAAGACTACGCTATCATTGGCAATCTTCGTTCAGCGGCGCTTGTTTCCAAATACGGTTCTATTGATTGGGCGCCTGCGCCCTTTATTCATTCCCCAAGCGTGTTTGCCGCGATTTTAGACGCGCGCAAGGGGGGCTTTTGGCGCATTGAGCCGGTGCGCTTCTCGCGCACCACGCAACAATACATCCCCGAGACGAATATTGTGCGGACAACTTTTGAGAACGACGTGTTTGCCTGCGAGGTGTTGGATTTTATGCCTATTGACAACGAGGCCCATCTCACCACCGCGCACGAAGACACCTCGATGCGCATTAAGCGCAAGGTTGTTTGCTTGCGAGGAGAGTGCCGATTGCGCTTCGTCTTCGCGCCGCACAGCAACTGTTGGCTATATCGCTATCGCGCTCCTGACGGCCTGAACGGAGA
This sequence comes from Candidatus Parcubacteria bacterium, assembly GCA_003694545.1. GTDB lineage: Bacteria > Patescibacteriota > Minisyncoccia > Phycocordibacterales > UBA12088 > J119. The sequence goes on from RFKD01000058.1 coordinate 8,043, forward strand.
CGAGGGTGTCTTTCTCCTCGCGTCGTTTTGGCTTGCCGATGCGCATTACCACAGTGGAGAGTATGATCGGGCGCATGAGATAATGGAAAGCGTCTTGCGGCACGCGAACCATGTGGGGCTTTTTGCGGAAGAGCTCGACCCTGTAACGGGAAGGTTTCTTGGCAATTTCCCGCAAGCATACACGCACATAGGCCTTATCAATAGCGCGTTTTTACTCTCGCGTGGCGATTGATTGCGTTTTGGACTATGGCATCCTTCTTCTTAGTTTTTTCGCGGGCTCGGCGCATTTTCTTTGACGCGTTTGACGACCTCGCGCGGCACCACACCACGCTTGTATGCGCGGGATTAACGCTGTATCTCGTAACGGTTGTGTTGCCGTTGGGAGCGGTGTTGTGGTGGTTCGCGCCCCACAGCGCGCTTATCGTGCAGGAAACGCTTCTGCGCGTCATGCAAGCGTTTGCGGGCGACGGCGGGGCGCAGTGGCTTGCCTTGTACCTCGCGGAGCAAGCAAATAAGCCATGGCAAGCGGCGTCCGTTGTACCCCTTGCTATTTCCTTGCTCGTTTCGCTCTATGCCGCGAGCAATTTCGCGTTTTACTTGCGCGAACACATTGTTGAGTTATGGGGAGGGGGGAAGGGAGTTCCAACTTTGACACGGGGGCTCCAGCAGTCCTTTGTGGCGCGCTTGCGGTTTCTTGCGGCCGTGATTGGTCTCATTGTTGTTTTGGTTGTGCTGTACGGCTACTTGCGCGCCGCGCTCCACGCGATCGCGCCTGCGGTGATGCTCGCACCTCTTTTGCTGTCGCTCACGATGGCGCTGCTGGCCACATTTTTGGCGTTTATTATAGCTTCCACTCTTGCTGTTCCTCTTTTTGCGGCACATGTGTGGCGCGTGAGTGTGCTCGCAAGTGCGCTGATGGTAACTGCGAGCGTGCTTATCATCCAACTATTCCATCTTTCACGCGTGGGTGGGGTAAGCGGCGTTGCGTTTGAACCAGTAGCGGTGTTGGTGTGGGTGTGGACGCTCTTGTGGCTTTTGTTCACTTCGCTTGCAGTTGGGCGGAGGTTGTCGCGTGCATTACCAATGTAGGGGAAAGCAACGCTCAGGTCTTGTGGTATACTAGCACCCTATGGAGCCGTTTTCAGAACAAGGAAAACCGCCGCGTGTCGCGCAGGCGGTTTGCGTCGCCGGTGAGCGCATCGATGTTACCACCCCGCAAGATGTCTCGTGGCGCATATTTAAAATACTTGCTGAATTTGTTGGAGGGTTTGAACTCCTCCGCCAAGTTGATTTAGCCGTTACTTTTTATGGTTCTGCTCGTACCAAGCCTGGTGATCCGTACTACCAATCCGCATATCGGCTCGCCAATGCTTTGGCGCAAGAAGGTTTCAGCATCATCACAGGCGGCGGCACCGGAATAATGGAAGCGGCAAACCGCGGAGCGTTTGAGGCCGGCGGCACATCGATCGGCCTGAATATCCGCTTGCCCCACGAGCAGGTTGGCAATCGCTACACGACCCATAGCTATGAATTTCACTACTTTTTTGTGCGCAAAGTACTCCTCACCTACGCGTCGGAAGCGTTTGTTTTCTATCCGGGAGGATTCGGTACGCTTGACGAACTTGCCGAGATTCTGACCTTGGTGCAGACGAAAAAGGTACAGCCTCTCCCGATAATCCTTGTCGGCAAATCGCATTGGGCGCCGCTTGTCGCGTGGATGCGCGAGACCCTCGCGCCCGGAAACCGATTTATTGACCGCGCGGATCTCCAACTCCTCACGCTTGTTGATTCGGAAGAAGAAGCGTTTGATATGCTCACCCGATCTCCTCTCGCGCCACACACGCCTTAAGGTTCAAGTATGGAAGGGGGGGGATCAGGAGCGTGGCACCTCGCCGCCGACATCGGCGGCTCGAAAACCCGATTTGGGGCAATCACGCAAGATTGGGGGAAGGTAAGTGGAGGTTTCTTCAAGAATCTGTCTTTTTGGATACCCCTACCGACCCAGGGGAACTCACCTTGGCCGTGCGGGATATCTTCAAGAAATTGGGCGGAACGCCAAAAGGCGTTATTGGGTGGGGAATAGCGGGGAGAGTCGCCTGGCCACAGCGGCGCTTAGCGCTTGCGCCGCGCCTTTCGCCCTGCTGGCACGGTGTCTCGCTTGTTGAACTTTCCCAAGGGTGGGTTGGCCTCTGATGCGTTCGTAGTGGTTTAATGATACCGCTCTCGTTAAGCATCGGACAGATGCACTATGGCGCGGGGGAGACCTCCGGCATCACCGCCTACATCACTATTTCAACAGGCGTTGGCGGCTGTCGGTTTATTCGATGGGGCAATAGACACTCACGATGGTTCCTTTGCATCGGGGCATATTATTATTGACGCGGGTAGGGCGCTGTGCGCCGATTACCCACCTTGTCCGCTTGACGGGTTTGTTGATTGGGAGGCTATGGTGCCTGGATCGGTGATTGCGGCGCGCTTCGGCAAGCCGCCGTACGCCATCGCGCAAGAGGACCCGCTTTGGCATCAGCTGACTGAGTATTCTGCTGTCGCGTTGCGTAATGTCGCACAGTTATGGATGCCGCAGTGTATCATGCTCGGTGGGTTGATGGTGGTTGGTTATCCCACTATACCGCTGGAGCCTATACGCGCCGAACTTAAAAAGCACCCCCTTACCAAAGGGATAGATATTCGCAAAGCGGCCTGCGGAGTGTTTGGCGGGCTCTATGGAGCCATGCGGGTTGCCCAGCTGGTGGGGCGACAGGAGTAGAGGCTTGCGGCGCTTTGAACAGAAGAGACTTGGCGAACAGGACGAAGTTCGCTACAATGCTCGCGTATGCGCCGCCACCGTACGCTTCACCATAACCGCACGGAAAAGTGGTATGAAGACAAGCAAAATCTCGCGCTTGTCTTGGGGTTTATCAGCACCATTGTGACCCTACTGAACGCGTTTGTTGAGCGGGGTTGAAAAGATTTGAGCGCCGCGCGCAGGAAAGCTCGCGGCGCTCGGGTGAGCCGTGGAAGGTCTTTCCACCTATGCCTCGCGCGTATTGTGGGCTTTTTTGCGTAAAGTCTCGTCAACACTCCAAGAGCCCGCACCTACTGCGGCAACCAAGAAAAGACCGCCTACAATAGCGAGGTTTTTGAGGAACATAATTTGTTGCAGCTGGGCGTCGGGCCCGGAGAAATCCGTGTGATACAGAAAGGTGGCTAAGATCGTAAATCCAATAAGGAGATAAGCCACTTCGCGCGCGAACGCTCCAGCAAGAATGGCAAGACCAGCAACGAGTTCAAAGAGCCCCACGAGATAGACAAACGCCGGGTCGCTCGGTAGTCCGGCGGAAGCAAGCATTTGGCTCGTGCCTTCCATGGTCTGAAACTTGCCGAACCCTGCGGCAATAAAAATCAGAGAAAGCAGGACGCGGCCGATCAGCGGATAATAACGATGGCAAGAAGCGCACATTTGCAGAGAGGTCATACGCGCTAATAAAGAGAAAGCTGATAAGGAACGCACGGATAACAGATTGCCCATCGCGGGGAATCGCGTATCGGCATTATACGACAAAGCGTATTGTGGCGGCAACCGGTTACATTTCTCCCAAGCTATCCAGTTGTGTCACCAGCCGCTGTGCATTATCAAAAACAAGCAAGTGCTGGGTGTGTTTCGGCGGCGGGCCGATCTTTCGCACACAGGCTGGAAACTCTCGCTCCCACACCACCAACGGGTCGTCAAACATCCGCCAGACGATCGCCCGTTGTGCCTGTGGGTCCATCAATTCTCCGGTAATACCGTAGCGCTCCTTGTACATTAAGAAGGTTTGCGGCTTGAATTGCAACAACCCGTACGAGGGGGTCCCGTCAACATCGCTTGGATTCACCGCGCTCGGATTACCGCTGCTTTCGCATTGCGCGAGCTGATCGAGCCACGCGGATCGTTCGGCAATGAGTGCCACACGCTCGGGAGTGACGATCTCTCGCACTGCCCGCACCAGCGCGGATTCCTGCCGCGCTGGTGCGGGCGGGGTACGTAAAGGTTCGTCTTCAGAGGGTGCGGCTCCAAAACCAGAAAGCGCAAGGGGGACGCTTATGATGGCCGAAAGGATAGCTTTTTGCATAGAGTGACGGGGTAATCAACTGATTTCGGTTGCGTGGTTGAGCCAAAACAAGGCAACCCCTTACGCCTCGCAGCGGTAAGAGTGAAGGCTTATTCGGCTCTTTAAAGAAGATTGCTAAAGTTACAATCAAATCTCATATACAGCGCGAATCGCGCAAGGCTCCTTGTGGAAGCCAACGCCTCTACTTTAGCAGACAAAGCTCAGTAATTCACAAAATAACATAAAAACAATTCTATGTCAACAAACCCCGAGGTTCGGGGAGAAAAAGGCAAAGTAACAAAAGCGTATTCCCGAGATTTGGGGAGAAAAAGGCTATCCAGCTTGCGCCGGTCATCCCGAGATTCGGGGAAGAAAAGGCTCAAGTGTGGTGCGAGCGCACGCAAAATATGGTATTACAATAATGGAACAACCTAGGAGCTTAACAATGTAAGGTACTTCTGGCTTCGCTTTCGTTGCTCTGCGCAATCAACATTGTTCTCAAGCGACATGGCGTTCTTCGTTCTCCCTTCTTCTTCCTACTCGTGTGGGACGCCGTCCGCGTTCAGGGTTTGGCGGAATTCTCTCAAAAGTACTTCTCTGTTCTGTCGCCCACAAAAACATCCTACGATTTGCGCAAAGCGAAAGAACAGGGAATCGTTACTTCGCGTTTCCATCCACGCGACAAACGCGTGCAACTCTATCGTCTCACGCCCCGCGGTGAAAAAATCCTCACCGAAGTGGAGAAGGCTGTGACTCACGCACAAGCATCGAGTACTGCCCGAGCCCAGACCCACACCTCGAACGACTGCTTTACGCGTACCTCTCGATTCACCGCGTGAGCAGTGCGGCAAAAAGCCACGCAAAATTACAGCGCGCCACGAGGCACGTCCTCCATGGTCCTTGCTCCCTGTAGGTGTCCGCACACTTTGCCCCGTAGGGTTCCCTACGGGGCTCGTTTTCTGCTAACCATCCAAACAAACGCTCCGCCGCCCACACCACCCACGCCTTCCAGCTTGGAAACCTAAAATCACATAGTTTTTGGAAAAAACGGTCTTTTTCGCGTTGCGTGAGCATGATGCGTTTTGAGTTTTGCGTTTGAAGATTAAGTGCGGAGATCGCCGCCCGTGCGATAGAGATAGAGTCTGCAGGATGGCCGGGGCTACTAAACGGGGGTCTGCGTGCGTGATCGCAAGCATCCCTGTGATTGCGGAGAGCGAGACGAGGTTCGTTTGAAATCCCTCACGCGTATGAACTTCATGCGGCATTCCTTTAAGCTGTAACCGGCATACCGCGTCCGCGAGGAGCGTATAAGCCCATGCGCTATTGAGGAGAAGCGTTGAACTTTCAGCAAGCGATGTGCTCACAATAAAATTATATTTTACAAAAAGTCAAGTCTGTTTTGTAAATTACTACAATTTTTGTGAACATCCTACCATTGAAATGATGAAGAATGACAAAGTATTGTTGCCAGTGTGGAGTCTTTTCAAGTTCTTGCTCTGGGTTTGCCTGCGCCGCGCGATGTGGAGGTTGCGCGATGTCGTCCGCTGACTCTGTCTCTGATGTTGCCGACCTCTTCATAAAAACGCGCCGACTGCGGCGCGGCGTGGAAAGAATCCTCCTGCGGCGCGGGCTTCCACGCTCCGCCGATGTCGCGATAGCCCTTGCCGTCATCCGACAGCGCCCAGACCCATCGTTTCGCCAACGCGATATCCGCAGGCTCGCCGACGCGGACGCAAACCCGCTTCCTGCGAGAAGCGGCGCGGAAAGGATACCTGCGGACCAACAAAGACGGGAAAGCGTGTGGCTTGTTCTTTTTCACCACAAAGTGCGACGCGCTCGTGGAAGACATAGAGCGCGTCCTGCAAACAGCACCCCCCAGAATCTCTGGGGGGTGAGCTTTTAACTGTTCGTCCCGACGCTGGAGAAGAAGAATTGCTGGGTTGGTGTGATGGGGATTGGCGCGTTTCCAGCAGGAGCCGCCCCGATAGCGATGACGGAAACCATCTGGTAGGTGATGCCGTTCACCACGACTGTTCCGTGTGTCTTTCTGGTGCTCTCCTCAAAAATGAGGACGACGGGTCCGCAAGCGAAATAACCTTCCGCTTGGTTGACCGCCATCACGGCGGTTTCTCGCGAAACACGCGCCTTCTCGGCGAGCATCGTGAGCTGTTCGAGGGTGTCGCAGGCAACGCTAACAACCCAGACCATCGCTATAAGTACCAGTTCCTGCATCGTTTTCTCTCCTTCGCAAGGAACGGGGGTTCCTTGTTATTCTACCACCACTTGCGAAGCTGGCAAGGCGTGCTACACTAGAAGCGGACATGACAGCCTCCCCGTATTCACTTGCCCCGCGCGCCGCGCGGGGCTTTTTTTTTACGCTAGCCACACGAACAATCGTACCGGCGTCTTCCTCCTCAAAAAGTATTGACATTTTGAACATTTATTTGCGTTATGCGTGCTTCTGCCGCGCGGAAGCGGCACGGAAGAGAATTTTTTGTGAGCATAGGGGGAACAGGGAAAGTGAGCGGAATGGTATGTATGGCTAGCTTGAACCCTGAGGGCATTTCCTTACTAACCTTAGGGCGTTTCCTTACTCGTAAGGGGGAGGTGTGATTGTTTGGTGCGTGTTGCAAGATTATCTTCAAGCTCACTCTTTGCTCAAGACGCACAGAGGAACAATGCGCACAATAACTTCATATGTAGAGGAGGATAAGTAAAGGTTAGTCTTGTCTGTCTCCTCTTGTACCGCCATCACTTTTCAAGACTACGCGCCTCCGACCAAAAGTCTGTGGGGCCAGCAGATCGCCCGTACAAAACATATCCAGCTTTTCGCGGTCTTCCTCCACGCGGTCTTGCTGGCAGAGGAGGCATCATCCGTGCCGCGTCACCTACGAGGTACGCGCGTAGCGCCAGGACATTGCCGTGGAGGAGTTCTTGAAAAGTAACAATTTGGCGTGTGGCATCGGTGTAAACTCGCTCGTCCATCAGGCGCTCCACCACGCGTATGGCAAAACCAACATATGAGTGTTCTGGAACAGGATCGCCGTCTTCTTGAGCCGCACGGAGTGCTTGAAATATCGCGCGTTCAATGTAGCCGCGATAGGGTTCCATAATGTCATAAACTAATGCAGGGTAATTTGTCGGATCATGAAGAAAGCCATGTTGAGGCGAAAGGCGATGATACAACACCCAACGCAAAATAATTCCGGCGACAAATTTAGAAACAGCATCGAGCGCGTCGGAAAGAGGATGTGGTTTTTGGCGGCGGGAAGATTCGGGGAAACCGAGCTCGTTGTAGTAGCGCTGCCAATACCAGCGTGCATGATGTGCTTCGCGTACGCGCATCTGTTCTACGCTCAAATAATTCCCCTGAAAATCGGAAGGAAAGGGGATGAGCCATGACATACCTTGGAATTTCGCCTTCAAGAGGGCTCGGGCAATGTGATACCGTTTCTTTTGGTTTTCACGAAAGAGAATTTGCCGTGTGAGGATATCCGTTGTTCCTGTTGTTATACTCGGCACAACCCACACAGCCTGAAATATATTCCGCCGATGGATAATGAGTGGTACGCGTTCTTTAACGCACCGATCAAGAAACTCTTGCGAGAGGTCGCATACGCTTCCGTAGAATAAAATGCTGTGTATCCGATCCCAACTCAAAGAGACTTCTCCTCCGTTGTACGAGAAGCACACTTCATCTTTTTTCATTGCAATATTGCGCGTGTAGGGAAGCCAAAGAGGGATGCGTTTGCCCCGCCGGAACCTTAAAGGGGTGGCGCGCGTGTCTTCAATTGAGGCGTCATGAGTGCTTTGCGCGCTTTGTATTTCTTCTATTGAAGCGTGTTGCGCCCTGTTTAAACTCATACGCTGCTTATGAGAAGCCTGAACCTTCAACAAGCGGTGTGTTCACAATAAAATATACTTTACAAAAAGTCAAGTCTGTTTTGTTTCTCCGTCCCACTCCTTTTACTGGCACTTGCAAATTCATATGAAACCTGCGAAAATGCAAACAGAGCGAAATGTGTATGTTTTAAGGGAATTTCAGACCCATTTTCGCGATTGACTTGAGCACTTTGAAAAGCTTTTCGGGGAAAGAATGTAAATTCTCCCCGAGATTCGGGGAGGAAAAGGCACATTATTGGATTACCAGCCCCGAGATTCGGGGAGGAAAAGGCATCGCAAAGAAGATTAGTCCCCGAGATTCGGGGAGGAAAAGGCAACTTAAAAAAGTTGGCTCCCCCGAGATTCGGGGAGGAAAAGGCACGCGCTTTGACGCCTATCCCCGAGATTCGGGGAGGAAAAGGC
>RFKD01000059.1 GCA_003694545.1 Candidatus Parcubacteria bacterium
AACTTGAGGAGGTTAAATTATGAGCATGAGAAAAAGTGAAATAATCCTCTTGGCGATAGTCATTATCTCCTTTATTGTTGGTATCTATTTTTATCCTCAAATGCCACAGAAAATGACTTCTCATTGGAATGCCCAAGGACAAGTAGATGGCTATATGCAAAAATTCTGGGGGTTGTTTTTGATACCTTTTATTCTTGTAGGGCTTGTCTTACTTTTCATTGCTATTCCAAAAATTGACCCATTGAAAACAAAAATTGAAAAATTTAGGAAATATTATGACGGATTTATTATCCTGTTTTTTGTATTGATGCTTTTTATTTATTCTTGGACAATCCTTTGGAACCTTGGAATAAAGATAGGTCCTAATGTAATTTTCCCAATCGGGTTTGGACCTCTATTTTTCTATATAGGCATCCTTTGTGAAAATGCAAAAAGAAACTGGTTTATCGGGATTAGAACCCCTTGGACCTTGAGCAATGAAAAAGTATGGGAAAAAACCCATAAAATTGGCGGGAAATTATTTAAAATTGCTGGAGTAATTGCTTTTATTGGAGTATTTTTCCAGAGTTACGCATTATTTTTCATTCTTGTTCCTGTAATTTTGGTTGCTGTCTATACGGTTATTTATTCATACTTTGAATATCAAAAGGAGATGAAATGATGGAGTGCGAGGGAACTTTCTCGCTTCGCTCGAACTCTTCGGGGCGTATAACAGCGGATAAAAGGCAAAATTTGATTTTGCTCAAATTGCCTTTGGCAACTTTCTTTTATCCGCAAAACATTATACGTATAATTTTTAAAAGCGAGCCCACCCGAAAGGCGGGCGAGCAAAAAATGCCGAATTTCATCTTTTAAGATTTCTTTTTTGGATTTATGAATTAAATTCGGCAAAATAATGTCAAAAGTTTGAATTAATTTTGATTGCGGAGCAATATTGTATGTTCAAAAGAAGCCGCCTTGGTGCTTCGCGCCCCGGCGGGGCCGGTTGACCAGTATTTTGGAAGAAATCCAATATTTTTTCAAAGAAAATCCGTTACTGATTTTGAATGAATCCCGCCCCGCATTCCCGCCCACCTGACGGCGAGCAAAACAGAAAAATTTTCTCATCATTTTTTAATCGCGCGCCTCCAAAATTTTTTCAATTAAGGAAACGAAATTTTTCTGTTTTGGTATTCCGCTAATGCGGAATGGATGAAACGCTCTCACCCTAGCCGAGCCTTCGGCTCGGTGCGCAGGTGGGCCAAAATTCCTTCGCGAGAAACCTCTCCTTTCTTTTTGCACGCCTCTCTGTTCCGATGAATGTCGGTACTGGGGGTGGGAAACGGCGGCGCATTCTGTGTGAGGGTTTTCCTTAAAATGTGTTCGAATTTCGTCCAAAACGCGGAGTACAGACCTTAACAGATTTGCAGAAAACGGTGGCAATTAGATTGGTTAAGTTTGAAAGTACCTGAAAAACTGTCTTGTGGAGTTCGCCCTGCGAACCTGCTATAGTTATTCAGTATGAGAACTTACAGTTGGTACGCGACGCTCATTAAGCCCGAATGGGCTCCACCAGCTTGGTTGTTTGGTCCTGTCTGGAGTGTGCTTTACACCATAATAGCGATTTCCTTTGGGTATGTTGTGTATAAGTATTTTAAAGGTGAGATTCCTTTTTTGATCTCACTGCCTTTTATTCTCAATCTTGTTTTTAACTTTGCCTTTACCCCGCTACAATTCGGGCTGCAAAATAATTTCCTCGCAGCGGTAGATATACTGCTGGTCCTCGGGACCATCATTTGGGCTGGCGTTGTTATTTACCCGTATTACCCTTGGGTCGTCTTCGTAAATATCCCTTACTTCCTCTGGGTTTCTTTTGCTACGGTACTGCAATTAACCATTACCTATTTAAATCTGTAGTATGACGATCATTCACTACGTTTACCTGTATCTCATGACGATACCCGTCTTTTTCATTATTGACATGATCTGGCTTGGTTGGATTGGAAGAGATTTTTACAAACAACAGATTGGTTTCCTGCTCGGCCAGATAAACTGGCCTGCAGCAATTATTTTCTATCTTCTTTACATCATTGGAATACTCGTCTTTGCAGTGGTTCCCGCTTTGCAAGCCGGATCGTTCGGAAAAGCCGTAGTGTTCGGAGCATTATTTGGTTTCCTTGCATATGCCACCTATGACCTTACTAACTTAGCCACCGTAAAAGATTGGCCGCTATTGGTTACAATCGTTGACCTGATTTGGGGAACAGTGCTCACGGGTAGTGTCGCGGGCGTAAGCTACTACTTGGGCAAGATATTTTTGCTCTAAAGCAAGACATTTTTGCTCTAAAGTATGTTGTTGTCTGAACACTTAGCCTTCACATTCGCTGTTATTGGCGCATTCGTGAACGGGCTCTTTATATTGTCATTAGTTTTCAAGCGGAATGATATTGCGGATGTCGCGTGGGGTACCGGCATTTTTATCGTAGCTTTGATACATTACTTAAGTGGTGGGCAAAGCAAGTTATCGCTCCTTTTAACCGTCTTAGCTGGGTTATGGGGAATCCGGTTAACCGTGAGAATATTTCTCCGCAATCGTAAAAAACCAGAAGATTTTCGTTACAAAAAATGGAGGGATGAATGGGGTCGGTGGTTTTATGTTCGCAGTTACTTTCAAGTATATCTGCTCCAGGGTCTCCTGATGGTTGTGATTGGGTACCCCTTCATACACGCCAGTGTGTTTGCAGAAGGCTATAGCTTCACTACCTTGACATACTTAGGACTGGCTATCTGGTCGGTGGGTTACTTTTTTGAGGTTGTTGGGGATTGGCAGCTTGATAGGTTTATCAGGAGCAAACCCGCCCCGGGCGAAATACTTACCAGCGGGTTGTGGAAATATAGCCGTCACCCAAACTATTTTGGTGAGGTAACAATGTGGTGGGGTATTTGGCTCATGGTATCGGCGCTGCCGTTTGGTTACTTGGCTCTCGTGAGTCCCCTTATGATTACGTTTCTGATTCTCAAGGTTTCAGGAATACCGATGCTAGAAAAAGCGTTTGCGGATAATCCAGCATTCCAAGAATATAAGAAGCGCACCAGTGCCTTTTTCCCACTGCCTCCTAAAAAGGAGTAGCTGTGAAGAAGTATGAAGAAAAAGGTGGTTGTCAATGATGCGATGCAGTCAGGGTACACCTACTATCGCACCGAAAAACCTGGGCAAAATTTTCACCCGGAGTTTAAACCACAGCTTACCCCTCAAGAAATGCTCGAGCTCGGCATATTTGGCGGCCTGTACTTTAGCGACAAGCCGAGCGAATTTCCCAAGAGTTGGTGGAAGAAGGCTAAACTGTCGCCCGACGGAAAACGACACAAGGAGCTTAACTACTACGGAGTAAATGCCAGTCAACCGCTTTCAGTCTGGCGAGCAAAGGGCTGGATACATAACGATGACCCCAGGGGCTGGTTCCAGTGGTACTGTCGATATTACCTCGGCAGGCGCCATGAAGACGATGAACGGCAGATAAAACGCTGGAAAGCTATGGCACGCCACGTGGGACAAATCATTCACCATTGCCTACCCAAGGACCAAAGCTGCAGACGAAGACAACGACAGGCACTTTTGCACTGGGCGTATGACCCCAGAAAATTCTAATTGGGACAGTGTAAAACTTTCCTTCTACCGTGTTCATGGAGGCGCACATCGATGTTATAAACCCAATGAAGAAAGCTGGCGCCAATGCATGCATGCACGGATGGAGAAAAACAAAGTTTGATTTGACGCTAAGTCAGCGGCAACACCGCTCATTGAAATGGGGCTCGTGTTTTACCTCAAAAAAACCGATTTTTCTCCGGCACCCCGTGTCATCAAGTTTGTCGTATAAGGTGGAAATTTATGGTATGCTCCCTATTGTGCTCAACGGCACGCTAAGTGACATCCGTCCCCGCTTTGACTAAAATCCGCGTCGTCACATAGAGGTTAAATTTTTCAAAGTGTGTGAAAAAAAATGTATTTCTCGCTCTCGTCATTCTGATCCTGGCAGCTGTGCTGTTGTTGGTTCTGCTTCATCCGTCGGTAAGACATTACCGAGATCAGAATCCTGTTGCCTGCACTACAGACCTACGGTTGTGTTCTGACGGGACGTACGCCGGACGCGTCGGGCCTACCTGCGAATTTGCCGCGTGTCCAAGGGAAGATATCGTGCGCCTTGCATCACCGCGCGCATACGAAGCAATAACGAGCCCGCTGATGGTGCGTGGCGAAGCGCGAGGATTTTGGTTCTTCGAGGCCACTTTCCCCGTAACGCTCCTTGATGCAAACGGCGAAGTCGTCGCACAGACATACGCTTCCGCGCTCACGGACTGGATGACGGAAGATTTTGTCCCATTCGAGGCCGAGGTGGTGTTCTCAACGCCGAAAACGCGCAGTGGTTTTTTGGTACTGCAAAAAAGCAATCCTTCTGGACTTCCAGAGTTTGAAGACGCGCTGCGCGTGCCAATTGTGTTTGCGCCAACTGCTTCTTCCACGAGAAAGATCACGCTTTTCTACTACAAGCCACAAAACGATGCGCAAGAAGATAGCCCTGTCCAGTGCTCGGAATCTGAATTAGTCCCAGTCGAACGAGATATACCGGTCTCACCAACACCAATACAAGATGCCATCCGTCTTCTCTTGCGGGGGAAGGAAAATTTGACGCAAAGCGAGCGGCTGCAACACATAACGACCGAATACCCTTTGGAGGGTTTCGCGCTACGCGGCGCTTCGTTGCGCGACGGAATCCTTACGCTGGAATTTGCAGATCCTTACAACAAAACTTCTGGGGGTTCGTGTCGTGTAACGATGCTGCGGCTGCAAATTGAGGCAACAGCCAAACAGTTTCCAGAGGTGAAAGAAGTGCGCATCCTACCAGAGACACTGTTTCAGCCTTGACCCTAAAGAAAGACGCATCGCGCGCGACCAAGCTACGCGCGAGGTGTCAGCCTTCAGCGCACGCAGCGCCACCACAAAAAGAAAAGCAGACTCAACCAAGTATGGTAGAGTTGCGCTATGCCAAGCAGCATGCGCAGTGTATGGCTTGTGTTCGCGGCCCTTCTCGCGGGCGTGGTAGTTTCTTCGCTCCTGTGGCCGAACGACAACAGTGCTCACAAACAAGATATTGTTTCTTTGCGCGAGACATTTTCCCTTCCGCATTCCATGTCAGAAAATAGTGATGATTCAAAAACGCAACACGCCGTTGTTGAATCCCCTCCTGAAGCAACCAATTCCAAGCTCCCATCACTTGCTTCGCCCCCAGACAATCAGCGTAATACCGATAATGAAAAGAACGCTCAACAGGAGCTTTCCGGTTTTATCACGCGCGTAGTGGATGGCGACACCGTGATTGCGCGCCTCGCGGACGGAGAGCTTGTGCGCGTGCGCGCCATCGGGATTAACACGCCAGAGAGCGTTGATCCGCGCCGGCCAGTGGAGTGCTTCGGAAAAGAAGCCGCGGCGCGTGCCCGCGAGTTTTTGGAGGGGAGAGAGGTTATCTTGCGCCTTGACCCAACACAAGGAACGCACGATCGCTACGGCCGCCTCCTTGCCTACATCTTTCGCGATGACGGGTTGTTTTTTAACCTCGAGATGATAGCTGAAGGCTACGCGCACGAATACACCTACCGCATCCCCCACCAATATCAGCAAACTTTTCAAGAAGTAGAGCGCGCGGCGCGCGAGGCACAACGCGGCCTGTGGGACCCGCGCACCTGCAACGGCAATCCGTCATGACCGCCTAACGATAGTCGCTATGACGCCAATAAAGTGACACAATAAGAATCCTCCTTTTTCCCTATGTGCGCCCCACATCGGCCTCTCCATCAACAACTCGACTGTTTGAGCGAAGCGTTTTACCCTTGCAATAGATAAAAGATACTCAGAATCGGCAAGGGTGCGCTCACGCCCACTGAAGCGCCAACGCCTCCGCAGCGGGCGCCTCAACCGCCCGCTGAAGTGATGAACTCTGCTTGAGCGGACGATCCGGCTTTGCAAACTCTAAAATTGTCCGGCGCTCTCTATTCAGCATTCTTTGTTGCGGTCTCCTCGAGCTGTGCCGCCTTGCGCGCGACTTGCGCGCTTAAGGAAGTGTAGGCGCTCAGCGACGACTTCCAAGAGATGAGGTGCAGATACCACGGCAGATCGTAGTGGATAGATGTCGTGCAGTTTGATCCGTCGTCCGTGCATTTCGTTTCAACCTGCGCTCGAGCTTTCTTTTTGAACACGCCGAGTACGCGCACCTCCGTATCAACAACGAGTGCGGCTGACCCCCCGGACCCAAGCACGGAATCGATTATGCTTGCTTGCGCATTTGCCTCTCCCCTTGTTGCAACAACCACAGACGGTTTCTCTTTTCCATTCTCCTGCGCGGGTGCACCGACCGACACGCTCACAATGTGAGGATCCTCAAGCGCTGTAAGCGCTAGAAACATCCCAAGATCATTTTTGCTTGTCACGGCGTCAATACTCGAAAGACGCGCGCGTACTTGCGCTTTTGCCTCACCATCAACGCGCTCGAGCGCGTTGATGTCGACCACCACAGCCTCGCCCGCACTCCCTTCCCCGCCGGGAGCAAGTTCGGCACGTACCGCAACTTCCTCTAACAGGTCATAGGAACCACTTCCCTGTGTCTCCGCACGCTTGGTTTGTGTGTCTTGTTTCGGATCTTTCGTTCCTTCGTGAATGATGACGCGTTGTTGTGTGTTTTGGTTGGGGTCTTTTGTGCCTTCATGAATAATTACGCGTTGGATGGCTTGCGCAGCTTCGGCAAGCGCCACACGCGCTTGCGGAGCAACGAGCTCATCGTGGGCGCCAGCGTCGAGTGCTTCCGCTATCCCGCGCCAAATATCCTTCTTTTCGATTCCTCGCGCGACCAAAGCCTCGTCCTGTAGGATCTCGAGAATGGCGTCCCGCACATCGTCGTGTGGGATACGCAAGCAGTAGCCACCCTGAGGGGTGCTTCGAACGCTGATTTTACCACCCTTTTGGGCGGCTTCGGCTTCGGCAATCGTGATCACAACTTCATTTGGGGTGCTTCCTGCAGAGACGGCCGTAAGTTTGGAACCTTTTGCGATAACATCAATAAGCTCTGCTTTATTCACCCGAGGAATGTGTGCCGCGCTAGATCCCTCCGCACACTCTAAGTCTGCTTCATGACCAGTGGTAACCTCTCGCTCGTCCGCCGTTTTCCTCACTTCAACGTTTGCTGACACAGACACCGCGGATTCGCGCGGTTGCACGGTTTGCCCCAACACTCCCTGCGGAACTCCAACCGCAAACACCATAATCGCTCCCGCAAGGACGCCACTTACCAGCGAAACATATGTGTAATGTGCGGTTTTCATACAAAGCGTGCTACACTACCGACTAATGCGTACTTATCATAGTGGTAAGAAACCGGCTTTGCAAATATCCCTACCCCCAACCGAGGTTTCTTCCGAGCACAGTGTTTCTGCACCCTTCCCGGCCCCTATCGTCTGGGGCGAGGCGGCTCCTGAAGTGGAAGTGGTAATCGGGCCAACCGCCTCGGGAAAAAGCGCCTACGCCATCGCGCTTGCGCAACGCGAAAACGGCGAGGTGGTTTCCGCCGATTCGCGGCAAGTCTACAAAGGATTTACCTTCACAACAGCAAAGGTACTGCCGGAAGAAATGCAGGGGGTTCTCCACCATATGATGGATGTGGCGGATATTGAAGAAGTGTACACCGCCGGGCGCTACGCGAAGGAGGCGCAAGAAGTGGTGCGCGACATACTCGCGCGCGGCAAGCGCCCCGTTATCACCGGAGGGACAATGTTTTATGTTGAAGCGCTCCTGTGGGAAGGCTACCTCCCCGCAGAGGTACCTCCCAACCTGCCGTTGCGCCATAAACTGGAGCAACGCACAACAGAAGAGCTGCTTGATCTCCTTGCGCGGCGCGACCCTGAGCGCGCGGCCGCCATTGGACCCAACCGCCCGCGCCTCGTGCGCGCGCTTGAGATTTTGGAGCGTCTTGGCGCGATACCGCGCCGAGAACACCTTACTCCACGCTGGCGCGCGCGTTTTCACTACCTCATCTGGCCCCGCGAAGAACTCGAAAGGCGTATCCGCGCGCGCGTTGAAGCGCGCCTTGACGCAATGCTTGAGGAAATTCGCAACGAGCAACACCGCCTCACCCCCGAGCGAGCCCGACGCTTGGGGTTTGACTGGACCCTCACCCTCGCACACTTGCAAGGCGGGCTAAGTCGTGAAGAGCTCATTGAAGCGCTCACTCGCGCGGACCTGCGCTACGCAAAGCGCCAAGAACGGTGGTGGAAACGGTTCATACCTTCAACTGCGCGAAAAGAGCGCTGCGCCTTGACGCCACCTCCCTCTTGCAGTCATTAGAAAGAGAGTCAACACGGGGAAACCCTACTAAGTTGTCTGCGACACAATCACTCTAATGGAGAGGCCTCAAACCTCCTTTGTACAAAAAAAGAAAGAAAAGAAAGAGGAAGAATAATCTCGCGTACTCAAACAAGCGCGCGATATGCTCTTCAGGCTCACGCGCGACGCTTCGCACAGATGGTTGCCGCAAGGCAATTTTACCCGTAAAGAATTCGCAACTGTGTATCCCAACCAAGGTGCAGATTACGCCTTGCACGTTCTCGAGAACAATGGTCTTGTCACTTAAATCGGTCTCAACATTATCGCTCAAGAATTTAATGAGCACCGGATCAATGTGAAGAGGTATTGTCTTACCACCGCTGGCTGGGAAAAGCTTCTTAACCTAACTGCCCCAAGTAACAAAACATAAGACAACACCGCAACCGCAAAAGAATGTGTGGAAATTGGTCCCCTATTACTTCTTGGTGCTCGCAACAAGCTATGAAAAGTTGGTTTTTTTGTCTCGCTTTGCGCGCTCCTTCTCAGCGGCTTCCTTTCGCCACACATCAATCGCCGCATGGTTGCCGGAGCGGAGCACTTCGGGAACACGATATCTTTTCCTCTTCCACACCAGCTCTGCTGGGCGCGTGTAAACCGAAGGGCTCGCAACGCGTTTCTCCTCGAGGGATTCAGATTTGCCCAGCACGCCCGGCACAAACCGCGCGCACACATCCGCAACCACCATTGCGGCAAGTTCGCCCCCGGAAAGCACATACGACCCCACCGACACCCGCTTGGCGCGCGTGATGACGCGCACGCGCTCATCAACACCCTCGTACCTACCGCAAATTAAAACGAGATGGCGCGCACGAGCGACGGTCGCGCGCGCCATCTGCCCCGTAAACTGCTCTCCCGCGGGCGAGAAAAACCATACGCGCGATTGCTTGCGGTCGCGTATGCGACGCAGCGCTGCATCCACAGCGCGCAGCACAGGTTCTGGGCGCAACACCATACCCGGCCCGCCACCATAAGGGATATCGTCGATGCGCTTTTTGGGGTTAGGTTCAAAATCTTTCGGATTGTAGTAGCGCACCGCGATAACTCCTCGCTTTCGAGCTCGCCCCAGTACGGAGGCTGAAAAATACGCATCCATCGCCTCAGGAAACAGTGAGACGATATGGAAGCAAAATCGCGGCGCCACGCGCGCCATACCCATGCGGCTACTGCGCTTTGAAGTCAGCCATTGCCTCTTCGAGTGATTCATCGGGCGACACTTCGTTGGTAGCGAGCCTACCCTTGGACGCTCCGACTTCGTCTTTTATTTCTCGCGCGGCGTGATCAGGACGCCCGGCCGCGCGGTCGGGTTCGTTGATTTTGAGGTTTACGCGGGCGTGATACTTAACGCCAATGGTGCGTAGCAGCGAACGAATGGCGCGGGCGGTGTTGCCCGAGCGCCCAATCACCTTGCCCATATCGTCGGGGTGCACATCAAGCGTGAGCAAAACGCCCATTTCATCAACCTTGCGCTCAACGCGCACTTCTTCTGGATGGTCCACAAGTTCTTTCACCACAAACTCCAAGAACGCCTGATCATGCGGCACGCCTGCACTATTGGTGGGAGTAAGATCCTGATGCGTCATACGCTACAGAAAGTTATCGTCACGACAAGAAAACGGAATAACCCGCAAGATGCGGTTTGCGCATTGTAGCGCGTAAAGTGCCAATCCGCAAGACAAACAGCTCTATTCCTTCTTTTTCCCTTTTTGTTCTGTTTCAGCTTTCCCCGGGGCGGGGTGTTTCAGCGGATGTTTCTTCCCGCTGAAATTCTTCGCCTGCTGGCACTTGTTGGATTTGGATCAGATTAAGCTGAAGAAACGGACTCACCTTGGGCCGCATCAACGGCCGTTGGTGTTGCTTGGGCAGCACCACCTTTCACTTGCGTCTGGGGAGCGTGTTTCTTGGGCAAGACATTGCGCTTCTTCCCCGCGATAACCCCCGCATCAACAAGGAGGTTGTGGACGGTGTCCGTCGGCTGAGCACCAACCGACAACCAGTAGGAAACGCGGTCTTTTTCTATGTCTGCCTGATTGGTGTGCGGATTCCACCAGCCGACCAATTCCACGTACTTACCGCTTTGCGGTTGACGCGTGTGCTCCGTTACCACCATACGAAATGTGGCAAACTTGCGTCGCCCAACGCGCTGAAGCCGTATCGTCAGCATAACGCCGCTATTTTACACAATTCCACACAAAAGTCAATTTCTGCCGACAATCCGTAGATCTGCGGGGCGCCGCACGGTAGTCTTCTCACCCAAACAGAAGGCGCGAGCCGCTCGAAGGTCGCCGGAAACGCAAAATTGCGCTACACTTCCCTTGCTATGGCTCGACACAAACACCCCAAAACCCGCGAAAGGAAGAACAACAGGCACAAAAAACACAAACACGCCGAGCGCGACATACCAAAACGCGTTACGGGCTGTATCGTCATTTCGCGCGCAGGCAAAGGATATCTTGCGCATCCAGATTTGCTTGCGGACATTGAAATTCCAAAAGAAGCGCTCAACACGGCCCTGCCGGGAGATGAGGTTGAGGTCGCGGTTTGGCCACGGGGCAAAAAAGGGCGCCTGCAAGGAGAAGTGGTTCGCGTCATAAAACGCGCCCGCGAGCAGTATGTCGGCGTGGTGCACCGCCTCGGCCAAATGTGCGAGGTGGTGCTCGATGACGCGCGCATCCGCAACACCTTTTCCCTCCCCCCAGAGGTTTGTGAAAAGTTGGCGGAAGGCGTGAAAGTCCGTGTCCGGCTCGAGCGTTGGGACAATCCGCGCCAACAGCCCCAAGCCGAGCTTAACGAAGTGCTGGGCCCGGCGGGAGAACACGAAACAGAAATGCGCGCTATTTTGGCGTACCATCAATTTGACTACGATTTCCCCTCGTCCGTTCTGCGCGAAGCCGCACAGCTGAAAACAAAGGAAAAAGAGATCTTTGAGCAAGAATCGGCGAATCGACGGGACTTTCGCGGCACGCCGACCTTCACCATTGATCCAGAAGACGCGAAAGATTTTGACGATGCGCTTTCCGTGCGCCCCCTTGACGGAGGAAAGTTTGAGGTCGGCGTGCATATTGCCGATGTTTCCGCCTATGTGCGTAAAGGCTCAGCAATCGACAAAGAAGCGGCAAAGCGCGGCACTTCGGTGTATCTTGTCGACCGCACCATCCCAATGCTCCCTCCTGAACTTTCGGAGGATCTTTGCTCTTTAACGCCCGAGGCCGACAAACTCGCATTTTCCGTTGTCTTCACGATAGATAGCACCGGCGAAGTATATGACAGCTGGATTGGGCCCACCATTATCCATTCGCACAAGCGTTTTTCCTACCGCGAAGCGCAGGAAATTTTAGACAAAGGCGAAGGTTTATTGTACCGCGAACTCAGCTTTTTTATGAAACTCGCGCGCTCGTTGCGCCAAGAGCGCCTCGCGCACGGCGGCTTGGAAATTGAAACCGACGAAGTGAAGGTTGAACTGGACACCTCCGGCAAACCCGTGCGGCTATATCGCGCCCCCCACTATGAAACCCACCACCTCATTGAAGAATTGATGCTTCTTGCCAACCGCACGGTTGCCAAAACAATAAGCGACCGCCTCCAAGGGAAGCCGCTCAAGGAGCGCGTTTTTGTGTATCGCGTGCACGACGAGCCTCCTGAGGAAAAAATCATCCGCCTGGAAGCTTTCTTGCGCGCGCTTGGCTATGACATCCTAAAAACTGACGACGGCCGCGTGAGCGTCCGATCGCTCAACGAAGTGTTGCGGCGCGCGCAAGGAACACCGGAAGCGGATATTGTGAAGCTCGTGACGATCCGATCAATGGCAAGGGCTATGTATGCCCTGAAAAACATTGGCCACTATGGCCTCGCGTTTTCCTTTTATACCCACTTCACCTCCCCCATTCGCCGCTACCCGGATTTGATGGTGCACCGCATCGTGAAAGGGCATCT
Source organism: Candidatus Parcubacteria bacterium (assembly GCA_003694545.1). Classification (GTDB taxonomy): domain Bacteria; phylum Patescibacteriota; class Minisyncoccia; order Phycocordibacterales; family UBA12088; genus J119. The sequence continues at coordinate 12,338 of RFKD01000059.1, forward strand.
TGCGAACAAACCCCCGGGAGCAAATGAATTTGGCGAATACGAGCGATTAGCGCTTCATGCATCGCGCCAAGAAATTGCCGCCATTGAGGCCGAGCGCGAATCCGTTCACCTCAAGCAGGCAGAGTTTCTTGCTGAGCATATTGGCAAGGAATTTTCCGGAGTTGTGGTTGGTCTCACCGATTGGGGCATCTATGTGGAAGAGCGGGAGACAATGGCGGAAGGAATGGTGCCGCTTTCGTCACTACGCGACGACCATTACCTCCTCGCGTCAGGAGGGTTTGAACTCGTGGGGCGCGCCTCGGGCAAACGCGTGCGCATTGGCGACATAGTGCGGGTGAAGCTAACGACTGTGGACATCCCGCGCAAAGAAATCACCTTCGAGCTTATTGATAAACCGCCACAAGCTCAGTCTTCAATAAAAACACAGCGCTAGCTTTGCGATGATGGCGTGATGAGCGGCGGTTCGACGCTGATGTTTATAGATTGCACGACAATATCTTCAAGCGGGCGGTCTTGCTCATCGCGCGGCGCGTTGACGATGGCGTCAACAACATCCATTCCGGCAATCACCCTGCCGAAAACGGGGTGTCGACTCGTCTGGGGGTCTTTGTCGAAATCCAAAAAAGTGTTGTCCGTCACATTGATGAAAAATTGGCTCCCGCCCGTATCGGGCGCACCGGTGTTTGCCATTGCAACCGTGCCGCGGGCATTCGAAAGACCCGGAACAAACTCATCAGGAATCGTATAGCCAGGGCCGCCCGTTCCCCAATGGTCTTTCATTGCCGGGTCTTTGGTAAGCGGATCGCCGGTTTGCGCCATAAAGCCCGGAATAACCCGATGGAAACGGACGCCATTGTAAAACCCTTCTTGCGAAAGACGCGCGAAATTGGCAACCGTCTTAGGTGTTTCTTTCGCGAAAAGCTCGAGTACAATGACCCCCTTGGTGGTGCGCATTGTCGCGTATAAACGGTCGGGAAGCATTTGGGCGCTGGAAATTTGCGCTGGTTTGCCTCCTTCTGCCTGCGCGCGGGAATCGCTCCCGGCGCCTTGGCGCAGCCACGAAGGGATTGCAATGCCTTCGCGCGCGGCCTCTTCTTCCGTTTGAGACGGCGGCACTCCTGCGACCGTCGGCGCACTCTCTTGCCGCGTTTGGGAATAGAGCCAGCCTAGAGTGGAAAGCGCGATAAGCGCAACAACGCTCCAAAACACCGCGAATGGATCACGCATACAATAATGCTACCATACGCTTCAGCTTATGATGCCGCCGCTTCTTGGAGTCGTACCGACAAAAGGCGCGAGACCCCGTCAGGGCCCATAGCAACGCCATACAGCCGCTCGGCGTGCCGCATTGTCTCTCGGTTGTGCGTGATGACGATGAGTTGGGTCGAAGTGGCAACGCGCTCCAACAGCGCGCCGTAGCGCTGGCTGTTGGCTTCATCAAGCGCCGCGTCCGTCTCATCAAGAACCAAAAAGGGTGGCGGGTTAATGCTGCTGAGCGCAAAGACCAGCGCGGCAGCAGTGAGCGAACGCTCCCCGCCAGAGAGCATTCCGAGGCTTGTGATTCGCTTTTTCGGGAGCGTTACTCGTATCACGACGCCAAGCCGCGCCGTTGCTGCACTACGCGGGGTAGCTCCCTCATCTTCTTCAGGCGCGTCTTCCGAGGCGTTGTCTCGCTGCGCCACAATCACCTCAAGACTACCACTACCTTGCCCAAAAATGGTGCGCACCATTTCATCAAACGCACGCGACACTTTTTCGATCCCCGCCGCAAAGCGCTCTGAGAGATCTGTGTCGATTTCCCGCACCATCGCCTCAAGGTTCGCGAGCGCAGTTTGCGAATCAGAAATGTCGCGCGTCAGCCGTTCTAGACGATCCGAAAGCTCCTCATATTCGCGCTCAATATCTTGCGCGGGAATGCGCGAAAGATCCTCCAGGCGCAGCTTCATCCGCTCAATATCGCGCCGGTAGCGCGAAAGAGATGCCTCATCCCACACCGCTTCCTCGCCCCCTTGAGCTGCCTTGTCGTGCTGATGCTCCTCTAACGAGCACTCCAACAAGGAGGGGTCGCGCAACAGTGCCGCCACCTCGCGCGCATCTTCTTCAAACAAGGCGCGCGCTTCTTCAAGGGTTTTTTCCTGCTCTTGCAAGGCTTGCAGGGAAAATGTGTACGCGGTTTGCGCTTCTCGCGCTTGGTGCGTAGCTTTCTCATACTCCCGCAGAGCCGCTTGTGCCGCTTCGTACGATTCTTCCGATCGAGCGAGCTCCTCGCGGGCGCCCTCAAGGCGCGTTTGTGAGGATGTAAGTTCTTCTTCAAGCAGATGAATTTCTTCCTCCAAGCGTCGCAGATCTCTTGTTGCTTGCGCGTCATTATTTTCCTCCTCGTTGGGCGTAGACAACAAAGAACTGACGGCTGCCTCCACAGATCGCAAAAGTTCTGCGGCTTTATCGTGGTTGCCAGACGCCAAGAAAGAGCGCGCTTGCGTAAGCGCCGCGAGAAGATCTCTCAGAATCCGCTGAGGCAAAGAAATATTTCCCTCCTTTGCATGAGCAGATCGCATATGCTCCCAAGCATCCCGCGCGCCCTTTGCGCGCGCTAACCGCTCGCCCAACTGCCGCACCTCCTGCTCTACTGAGCGATAGGCTTCGCGCGCACGCCTCAACTGCTCGCGTGCATCCTCCAGCGCGGTTGCGGGATCCGGAGCGCCGTCGCGCACATATGACGCCGATTGCTCCCGCGCAACCTCGAGCTCTGCGGCAAGCCGCACGCGTGCTTCTTCAATTTGCGAGCGTTTTGCTTGAAAGAAACCCCGAAACCGGCGCACGTACTCGCGCCACGCCTCCGCGAGCGCTTGTGCGAGCTCCTGCCCTTTGCGGACCTTTGCAAGCTGCCGCTCAAGCGCCGCGACGCGTGGCGCAAGCTCCGCCCGCCTCCCTTGCGCCTCCCGCAGAGTTTCGCGCGAGTCAGCCATTTTCACGAGCGCTTGCGCTCGGCGCGTGTGGTACAAGCGCAAACCCAGCGCGTCTTCCACCGCGCAACGCAACTCAACAGGCGATAGCGCCAAGAGTCTGTCGGCTTCGCCTTGGGAAATGATGTGGTATGTGGAAGGGCCGAGATTGCCGTGTGCGATAAGCTCTTGCACATCGCGCAGGCGCACCTTGCTTCCGTTTATTTCATAGGTTTGCTGACCGTCGCGGACCACCGTGCGCGCGATACGCACTTCGTCGGCATCAAGCGGAAATATTCGCTTGGTGTTGTCCAGCGTTACTTCCACGCGTGCGCGGTTTGCCCGCGCGCGGGCTGGCGCTCCGTTAAAAATAACATCCTCTCCCCTTCCCCCACGCAGGGCGCGCATTGATTGCTCACCAAGAGCAAAACGCAACGCCTCGGCAATGTTACTTTTGCCAGATCCATTCGGGCCCACTATCGCAACGATTGGGGCGTCAAACACGATATCCGTCGGCTCCGCAAACGACTTAAACCCTTCCAAGGTGAGTTTTGTGAGGGTAACCGGCATAGTCTCTTTCAGCGCCACCCATACCGTTCCAGCGCTTGTTGTGCCGCTTGTTGCTCGGCTTCCTGTTTGGAGCTGCCTGTCCCCCGCCCTACTTCTTCTTCTCCCAGAAAAACACCGACGAGAAACTGCCGATTATGATCTGGCCCCGTTGCTTCAAGAATTTGGTAGGTGGGCGTAATGCCAAAGCGCTCTTGGGCGCGCTCTTGAAAATAGCTCTTCGCATCGAGCCACAAGCGCTCATTGAGCACCTTTGGCAGTCTCTGTAAGACAAACGCCTCAATACACCGCCTTGCCGCTTCATAACCTTGATCTGCATACACCGCGCCTATCAGCGCTTCAACGGCATTGGCAAGGATGAACTGCCGCGCACGACCCGTATCTTTCGCTTCCCCGCGCGAGAGTAGTAAGCAGTCATTGATGTTGAGCGCGCGGGCGACTTCCGTGAGGGCTTGCGTGTTCACCAATGCTGCGCGTATGGCCGTCAGTTCCCCCTCACTTTTTTCCGGAAAATTGTGAAACAAAAAATCGGTCACGCACAACTCCAACACCGCGTCCCCTAAAAACTCCAAACGCTCGTTGTGTTCCAGCGACTCTTCCCCGCGGTACTCATTGAGAAATGAGCGGTGCGTCAGAGCCGTCAAAAACAAAGACAAATCGCGCGGCACCACGCCTAGCGTTGCAACAAGGCGGTCAAGACACGGCTTGTGCTCCTCCAACAACATACTCTGTTTGCGCTACGCGGAGTGCTCGGCAGCAGGCGCCATTTTCTGCGCTTGAAGTGCCTCACCGGCAACGATCGCTTTAATGGCGCGCGTGAGAATAGGAATGAGATCGGGATACACGGTAAGCTCCACCACATCGGTCAAACGAAACCAACGCGCTTCATCAAGCCCTCCTTTTTGCGCGAGCACAATCTCTTGAAAAGGGGCAAGGGCTAAAAAGTAGTGCACCTTTTTGCGGATTTTCTGCCCGTCCGGGAGCGTGGCAATGTATTCGTTGTCACCCAAATACGGCCCAACCTCAATGGGCAAACCTATCTCCTCTTTGATCTCGCGCACCAACGCCTCCTCCAAACGCTCTCCCTTCTCAACGCCGCCTTTTGAGAGCGTCCAGTAGCCGAACACATCATGTACCATCGCCAAATACAGCTCGCCTTCATGGCGCGCACACACAACAGCCCCAACTTTTGTTTCTTGCTGTTGGACGCGGGGCGCCTCGTCGTGTAACGAGGGGTTGCTTTTTTGGCTTGCGTTGGCACCAGAAGCGGCGCGAACACGCTTGTGGCGGGCTGGCGGCCCTTCGTCTTTTCCTGGTTCGCCCAACTCCTTGTAGACCGTGCCGAGAACGCCGTTTATGAAGCGCGGAGAGGAAGGGCCGCCAAATTCTTTCGCCAGCTCCACGGCCTCATTAATCGCCACCTTATGCGGAACTTCCTCGTGGTCAAGAAACAAAAGCTCATACAGGCCAATGCGCAAAATGTTGCGGTCAGCTGGCGCTATTCGCTCCAAGGGCCACTCAGGGGCCGCTTTTGAAATAATTTCATCCAAGATGGGCCGCTTTTCCATCACGCCGCGCAAGAGGCGCTGCGCAAAGGCAACATCGGGCGCCGTTTGATAGCGTTGCGCCGTGGCAGTGAGCTGTTCGGCAAGCGATGCTTCAAGCTCGCGCAAGGAACGCGAGGCAAGTTTGTGGGACTCGTCAGCCGCAAAGAGCGTTTGCAGAAGACACGCGCGTGCAAGATGCCGAGCGGAAACCATACACCTTCCCATAGGGTACCCACCGACAAGCACAAACGCAAGGGCTGACGCCTGTGGATACCCAACTCGTCTGCCAAGGTTGGACAATAAAGCACGAGCACACCTTGACTTATCACAAGGCGCTCCCCGCAGGTCGAAAACTACGGCTTATGACGCGTTTTGGTTTTGCTTTGCTTTTGCCGCCGCCTGCTTCTTTTGGGCGCGCACGGCGATATCTTGTACCATCACCTTGCGGTAGTGGCCGCAGTTTTTGCACATCGTGTGGCGCACATGAGGGGCCCCGCAGTGAACGCAACGAGACAACCGCGGACCTTGCAGTTTGTGGTGACTGCGGCGCATTCCCGTTTTTGATCGGGTGAGGCGCATTCGAACAACCATACAGGCTTATGGTAGCACATTTTTTTCTTCCCGCAAGTTGCGCAAAAAGGTTGCTCGATGCTCCGGGGATGCCCCGTGCCGTTGGATACAGCGCCGATGCAGAGCCGTGCCATACCCTTTGTGAAGAGAAAACTGCCAAAGCGGATACCGCAACGCAAGGCGGCGCATCCGTACGTCACGAGAAACTTTCGCCACAACAGAAGCATGCGCCACGGAGGGGACGAAGGTGTCCGCGCGCACGATCGTGCACTGCCGCGCAAACGCGAGAGGAACAGTAAG
>RFKD01000060.1 GCA_003694545.1 Candidatus Parcubacteria bacterium
GCGCTCTTGCCATGCCCCATCGGTCAATCTCACGCGCGCTGGAAAATCCAACGCTGTGCCGCCCGTTTTGCTCCGAACGCAAAGCGTCATACGCTGCCTCGCGTGCAAGCGGCGTGAGGCTCTTGGAGTCGCGCGCGCTGTTGCGAGTAAGGGCCGCAATTTCTTCCTCAATGCTCCACAGCCACACTCCCACGACAACCGGCCCGGCCAGAGCGCCTCGGCCGGCTTCATCAAATCCCGCAACCCATTGCACCCCCTCGTCTCGCCAAGTGCGCAGTGCCGACAAAAGCCATTGCCGGTCTGCCGTAATGCCTTTTGGGAGCTTCCCCGTCATAACAACTACCTTACGCGGACAAATCCACGCCAACGCTCCCGCACAAGTATAGCGTACGCCAGACAGCATTTCCGATGCAGCCCGACGTGCGTGCTATAGTAGGAGACATGGCTCACGGTTGGACACCGCTTAATGTGCATTCGCACTATTCGCTCCTCAAAGCGCTCCCCACCATTCCTGATATCGTGCACCAAGCAAAAACGCTCGGATACGACGCGATCGCGCTCACCGATGCCGGGGCGCTGTACGGCGCGATTGAGTTTTACAAAGCCGCGCGCGCGGCGAACATAAGACCTATCGTAGGTGTTGACGCGTATGTCGCGCCCCGCACGCGCCACGACATGGACGCCGTCATTGATCGCTCCCGCGAGCGCCTCATCTTGCTCGCGCGCACCACCGAAGGATACCGAAATCTCATTCGCCTCGTTACCCGCTCCTACACAGAAGGGTTTTACTACACTCCCCGCGTAGACGCGGACCTTTTAAAAGAACATGCGCAAGGCCTGATTGCACTTATGCCCGCGAACGCCGGCAAGGCGGCGCAACAATTGCGCAACGGAAACCGCGAAGGCGCGCTGGCGGCTCTGCGGGAATTGAAGGAAGTGTTCGGCGAGCACGCCTACGCCCAAGTCACGCTGCATCCTGAAGCGGAAATGCACGACGCACTGATGGGTGAGCTGGTGGAAGCCGCGCGGGAAGTCGGTGTTCCCGTGGTGGCAGATCGGGAGGTGTACTACCTCACCCCCCAAGATGTGGAAGCATACGCTACCCTCCTAAAAGTACAGCAAGGCGCATATGATCCGACGACGCCTCCAGAGGATTTTGATCTTTCCCTCCCGTCGGCAGAAACAATGGAAATGCTGTATCGCGATCTGCCGGAAGCACTCGCGAACGCGAGGCGCGTGGCGGATATGAGCGAAATAGACATACCAATCGGCGAATGGAAGTTCCCTCAATTTCCCCTCCCGAAAGGAGTGACGCCTCAGCAGGAGCTCGAGCGTCTTGCGTGGAAAGGTGTTGCTTGGCGGGGCCTTGATCCGAACAACCCCAAAGTCAAACAACGCCTCTCGTACGAGCTTTCCGTCATTGAAAAGAAGGGCTACGCGACCTATTTTCTCGTCGTCGGCGATTTGCTGCGCGAAGCTCGCTCTCGCGGCATCTATACCACCATTCGCGGATCGGTGGCTGGGTCACTCACCACTTATGTGTTGGGAATCACGAATGTGGATCCCCTTTCCTTCCAATTGCCGTTTGAGCGCTTCCTCAACCCTGAACGCCCTTCCGCCCCGGATATTGATATGGATTTTCAAGACAACCGCCGCGATGAGATTATTGAGTACGCCCGGGAAAAATACGGCAAAGACAAGGTGGCGCAAATTGGCACCTTCGGCACTATGCTCGCGCGCGCTTCCGTGCGTGATGTTGCCCGCGCACTCGGCTACCCGTACGCAATGGGCGACAAAATCGCCCGCCTCATTCCTATGGGACGGCAAGGGTTTCCTGTTGATATCACGAAAGCAATGGAGCTTGAACCTGACTTGGCAAAACTCTACAAAGAAAACGCCGACGCGCGGCGGATTATTGATCTCGCGCGCAAAATCGAAGGGAAGGCGCGTCATATTTCCGTGCACGCCGCGGGAGTAGTGATCTCCCCGGATCCCCTCACCGACCACGTGCCGCTACAGTTCGATCCCAAAGGAACCGGCAAGCTCATCACCCAATATGAAATGCGCTCCGTAGGAGAAGACGGCGTCGGTCTTTTGAAGTTTGATTTCTTAGGCATTCGCAATCTCTCTATTCTTGCCGACGCGGTCGCGCGCGTGGAGCGCAACCGGGGCGTCCGCATTAACATTGAGCACATTCCTTTTGATGACCAAAAAACATTTGAAATGCTCGCGCGTGGCGAAACAATGGGGCTTTTCCAGCTCAACGGCTCGGGGATGACGCAGTTTCTGCAAGAACTCAAACCAACCACCATTCACGATATCAACGCGATGGTTGCCCTGTATCGCCCGGGGCCTATGGAAAGCATCCCGCAGTACATCGCGCGCAAGCACAACCCGTACCTCGTACACTACTTGGATGATCGCCTCCGCCCCATTTTGGAGCGGTCGTTTGGTGTTATCGTGTATCAGGACGATGTGATGATGATCGCCATTGAGCTTGCCGGTTACTCCTGGCTCGAGGCGGACAAACTGCGCAAGGCAATGGGAAAAAAGATCCCGGAAGTAATGGCGGAAGAAAAAGAAAAGCTCTTACAAGGGCTCACAACACACGGAATGAGCCAAGACAAAGCGCAGGAGCTTTGGGCCCTCATTGAACCGTTTGCGGCATACGGCTTCAATAAAGCGCACGCGGCAAGCTACGGCCGCGTTGCTTACCAAACCGCGTATATGAAAGCGAACTACCCAGAAGAATATATGGCGGCCGTCCTCACGGCGGAATCGGGCGACACGGAAGAAATCGCCAAACTCATCGCGGAATGCAAACGCATTGGTATTACGGTCGCGCCGCCCCATGTGAACTTTTCCGATGTGTATTTCAGTGAGGTGCCCGGTAAGCGGGAGATTCGTTTTGGACTTCTTTCTATCAAAAATTTTGGCGAGAGTGTCGCGAAAGAGATCGTGGCAGATCGGGAAGCACACGGCTCGTTTTCTTCGCTGGAAGATTTCCTCGCGCGTGCGAACCCAGCTTCGTTAAACCGCCGTGCGCTTGAAGCCCTGATCCTCAGCGGCGCCTTGGATAATTTAGGATATGCGCGCGAGCAAATGCTGGCACATATAGAGCGTTTGCTTGCTTACACGCGAGAGATTCACGCGGGCGAGCAAGCGCAACAATCGCTCTTCAGCGCCCCGGATGAAACCCACCCTCCTTTGGGTTTGCCGCCGACGCCTCCTCTTCCCTTGCGCGAGCGGCTCGCGCAAGAAAAACTCCTCCTTGGCGTGTATGTTTCCGGGCACCCGCTTGATGAGTATCGCGATTTGATGGGTCGCCGCAAAATCACCAACCGTGGCATAAAAGAGCGCGTACCCGTGGATGTCACGGCAACCGCCGCGGGCGTTATCGTGGAACTGCGGGAAGTGTATTCCAAACGCGGCGAAAAAATGGCGTTTGCCCTTTTGGAGGATAACGAGGATCGCATTGAAATCGCCTTGTTTCCAGAAACATACCGCACCTACCGCGAGATTGTTACCCCGGGCGCGTGTCTTGCTGTGGAAGGGCGTGTGACACGCCGCAACGACGAAAAAAGTATTGTGGCAGAGCGGATCCAAACGCTCGACGAGGTTCGCAACAAGCTGAAAGGGCGCCCTGCTGTGAGCGCCGCAAGCGCTCCCGCGCAAGCACACTAGACGCGGCGCAAGAAGTTTGGTTTACTGCCTTCTTAGCAAGGCGTATTATGAATCTTTCGCCGTCTACGTATGCCACACTCTGAAGAACTTGCCGGGCGGCGCCACACGCTCGCACACCTTCTCGCCGCCGCGGTTTTGCGCCACTACCCCCACGCGAAGCCAACCATTGGCCCAGCCATAGAAAACGGCTTTTACTACGATTTTGATTTCGGCGACGGTCCTAAACCTGGCGCCGACGATTTGCCTCGTCTCACACAAACTATGCGCGAACTCTTGCCGCAATGGACCGAATGGAAACGCAAGGAAGTTAACCCCGATGAAGCCAAAGCGGTGTTCGCCGATAACCCCTATAAGCTGGAATTGATTGACGAGCTTGAGCGCGAAGGTGTTACCATCACGCTTTACACCTGCGGCGGTTTTACCGACTTGTGCCGCGGCGGCCACGCGCCGCGCCCCGCGCAAGACATCGACCCGCAAAGCTTTACGCTCGATCGCGTGGCTGGCGCGTATTGGCGCGGAGACGAAAACAATCCAATGCTCACGCGCATTTATGGGTTGGCTTTTGCAAGCGCAAGCGAATTACAAGATTTCCTCGCCCAACGGGAAGAAGCAAAAAAGCGGGACCACCGAAAAATTGGCAAAGAATTAGATCTCTTTACCTTTTCCGAACTCGTCGGTCCGGGCCTGCCGCTGTGGACCCCGCTCGGCACAACGATGCGCATTCTCCTTGACCAGTATGTGTGGCAATTGCGTAGCCGCTTCGGCTACCAGCGCGTCACCATCCCGCACCTCACTCGCAAGGCGTTGTATGAAACCTCGGGTCATTGGGAAAAATTCGCCGATGAGCTGTTTAAGGTTATTTCCCGAGAAGAAAAAGAAATGGCGCTCAAGCCAATGAACTGCCCCCACCACACGCAAATCTTCGCGCGCCGCCCCCACTCCTACCGCGAAATGCCGCAACGCTTTGCCGAAACAACAATGGTGTACCGCGACGAACAATCCGGGGAACTCGGGGGCCTAACACGCGTCCTTTCCATTACGCAAGACGATTCCCATGTTTTTTGCCGAGTGAATCAAATACAGCAAGAATTTTTCTCCATTTGGGATATCGTGGACACGTTTTACAAAACCTTTGGCTTCGTGCTACGGGTGCGCCTTTCATTCCATGATCCACAGCACCCAGAAAAGTATCTCGGTTCAGAGGAGGTGTGGGCGCGAGCGGAAAGCGCCCTTCGCGAGATCGCCAAAGAGCGGGGCGCCGATTATTTTGAGGCGCCGGGAGAAGCGGCAATGTATGGGCCCAAGCTGGACTTTATGGCAAAAGACTCTCTCGGGCGGGAGCACCAGGTGGCAACCATTCAGCTTGATTTCAACCTGCCCGAGCGGTTTAACCTCACTTGCGTCAATGAAAAAGGTGAGGAAGAGCGCGTGGTGATGATCCACTGCGCGATTATGGGCTCAATTGAGCGCTTCAGCGCGGTCCTCTTGGAACATACCGCGGGACACCTCCCCTTTTGGCTTGCTCCTGAGCAGGTGCGGGTGATTCCTGTGAGCGAGAGCGAACTCAAAGACGCGCAAGAAGCCGCCGCGGAGTTCGCACGCGAGGGCATCCGCGCAAGTGTCTCCGAGCCGTCTTCCTCACTCGGCAAGCGGGTGCGCGAAGCCGCGGCGAGCAAAATCCCTATCCGAGCCGTGATTGGCAAACGAGAGGTGCGCGACGGAACACTCACCCTCACGCACGCTCCCACAAACACCACAACCACGCTTGGGCGGTCTGAGGCGCTTGAGGTCTTTCGTAGCCACAACCAGCTCGGCGCAAGCGACATCAGACTCGAACCCCAAGCCTAACCCTGACCAGCCGCAAGTGGGGGTCGCCGGTTTGGAGCGATAACAATGGCGCGCGCAAAAAGTCTGGTTGTTTTTGGAATCTCGCAATTTATTGCGCGTCGTGGAGCGCGTTGAGCACAGTGAGCTTCGCGGCAACATCGGGCGCGTACGGCTTTTCCGTAACACTGAGGAGCACTTCCACGAGACGGGTGAGCGCCGCCTCAGAAACCTCCGCTGCCGCGCTCTCCACCGCTCCATAAGCCGACGGGGCCGATTTTCCGCTCTTGCGCGCACTCACAACAACATCCAATGCTTCCCCAAGCGAAACCAGCAAGCGAACCGGATTCTTCACCGCCCGAACAAGGCGCAATGCTTCTGCCTCATCTTTCGCGACAAGTGCGCGCAAGAGGGCGCCTTCCTGGGCAAACGGGACAACACGCTCAGAGGTTACTTTTTTAATGAGCGACGCAAGCTCCTTGCGCGCGTCATGATAGGAGTCTTGGGAAGAAGGTTCTTCCTCTTGACTTGCCTCCTGTGCGGCGCGTTCTTCGCTTCCTGTTGTTGGCGCGCCCACTTCTGTGGCAACATCCGATTTATCTTGCTTGCCTCGTGCACCCCCTTCTTCCAACACTTGCGCGAGAGAGGCCCCCACAGGAGCGGCAAAAGCTTGATCCGCCTTCGCTTCTTCAGGGGTTCGCACAGCATCCACATCAAGAGTCGCCAGCACAAGGGCGCGCACGCGATCCCGATTGAGCGGAATCCAACCGTCTTCGCGTTCGTACAACCGCTGTGCCGCCACGAGCAATTCGGTCAGCAAGCGTTGCGCCTGCTTTCGATCCGCGCCAGCTCGTTGGACGATTTCGCGCAACCCCTCCGGAGAAATAATGACGCGTTCTTGATGCGCTTGCTCTTCCAGCGCGCGCAACACTTCTTCTGACACATTA
>RFKD01000061.1 GCA_003694545.1 Candidatus Parcubacteria bacterium
GAGCGACTTCAAGGAGCTTGCACTCGTCTCTCGACATTTGAGCGGTTTTTTGCGCGAGCAAAAACAGCCGCTTGCGAAGATGGGGGAGATGCTCTCTCGTTACTCGGCAGTCTTTTTCATCGGCAATGGTGCGGGAGAAGCCATTGCTCGGGAGGGGGCACTCAAATTTAAAGAAATAACCTACCTTTTTTCGGAAGGAATGCACGCCGCGGAGCTCAAACACGGACCTCTTGCCGTTATCGACAGGAAAACTCCTGTTGTTGTTATCGTGCTTTCTTCCGAAGACACGCTCACGCTTACCAACGCCCACGAAGCGCAATCGCGAGGAGCTCCGCTTTACCTTATTGCCCCCGTACATATTGCGAAGGCAATGCGGGCGGCTGCTGAAGCGTTTATTCCTCTTCCCGCAACCACTGAGCTTTCTGCTGTTGTGTGCGCCTTGGCAGCTGTGCATTGCGTCGCGTATGAGGCGGCGCGAACACTCCACAGGCCTGTTGATAAGCCGCGTAACCTCGCAAAATCGGTGACCGTGCAGTAAGTGGATACCAGAAATCGACAAATATGCTTCAATAATTGGTATGCGCGGTGTTGTCGTTCCTCTCGGCAACGCAAACTGGGTGGCGTATGTAACTCCGTTTGCGGCGGTGAGCTCTGTAATGCGCAAAGGTGACCGCGAGAAGGGAGATAATCTCCTGCGCGGTGCGCCAGATATTATTTCTTTTCGTTGGGAGCGGGAGGGTGCGCCCCTTTCGGTGCGCGACAGCGTTTGGCGCCCCCTCTCTGCCGACGAGAAAGAGGGTGTGCTTACCGCACACGGAGGGCAGCTCCTGCGGATTCGAATCGGTTGGCGCACAGCAAACGAGTTGCGTATGGCGTGGCGCGTCGTGGATCCTGATGGCGGCGTGCACACGCTCACATGGGAAGTCAATTCGCCGTCAAACTTTCCCGCGCGGTGGGGAAACGGAGCACTGTGGGCTGGCCCTTGGCGCGTTGGCTTGCGGTGGGAAGATGTTTCTGCGGGGGTATGGGATATCCAAACTCTCGCGCGCCAGAAAACACCAAGCGATCCGCGGGGATCCCTCGCAAGGGCTTTGTGGAGTGCCCGAGTTCGTCCGGCGAATTCAACCCAAGGAGCTGCAATGTTTTCTTTCGCGTTCCATGACGCTGGGCGCAGCGAGGAGAGGGGAAGAGATAGTATCGAACTGAGCTCTGCGGTACGCGCGCGCATGCATCCCCAGGGGGAGCAACAACTCGCGTCGCGCCTTGCGCTTTTGAAGGTGCCGCAACCGGCGCGGGAAGTGTTGCACTGGACGCGCGACTGGTTTGTGAGCCATGTAGATCCGAACGGACTTGTCGTCGCGCCGCTTGCAGGCGACCGTTTGGCGGCACTTTCGGCTCATAGCGCCGCGCTTTTCTGGCGCGACCGCCACTACGCGCTTGCGGCTTTTCTTGCCCGAGGAACACTGCGGCATCTTGCTGAGCTCCCTGCGTGGGACAACGAAGCGCTCCTTGCGTTTGCGCACTTGGGGCGGTACGCGCGTTTGGGCGGTAACAACACTTTCGTGCGCGCTCTACTCAAAGAAGCGCTCGCGCGCGGCTTGTTCGAGAGAAACCCCGCGGCAGGAGAACAAGCAAGTACGCAAGAGGAAGCCGCGACAGCCGCGCACTACAGCGCGGCGCTTCAGGCGGCTGTGTGGTGCGCGCGCGAAAGAGGCGAGTTGGATCTTGCGCGCCAAGGTGCGCTAGTGATGCATGAGACTGAACGCCTCGTCCTTCGCTATCTCATCCAGTACGCTTCTCCAAACATTCTCGGCACTATCCCTGGCCTTCTCGATCTTGCGCTCCTTCAAGGGTTGCCACTTGCCGACCACGCCGTGGCTGGGCTCCTGCGCGCGCACGCTGCCCAACAGCCGTTTCCGCACAATGTTGCGGTTGAAGTGTGCCTTGGGAACGGCGCACAGGCACGATTGCGTTTCTTGGAGGCGATTCTCGCTCGGCAGAGAGAGAATTTGTTTGCTTTTTCGGACCTTATTGAGGGGCGTTGGGTGTGGGAGATCGGTTTGTTGGCTTGGGATTCAATCTCTACAACCTCTCCTCCTCGCGCTTTATCTCATCCTGCGCTATCCTATACACCATAGCGTATGCCACACGATGACACCCCTGCAGATTTTCACACCCACTCCCATCACGCGCGGCGCCGCGCGGGAGGAGAGGTACGCCGCCGCTCCATTCCTTCTTTTCACCCAAGCAATCGTGAGGATGCTTCTTCTCGAGAAGAAGCGCAAGGGAGAAAAGATGGAGAGCCGCACGACGAAATGCCGTCTGCTGAAGACTATGGCGAGCACGAACACGTTACGCGCCCTTTGCCGCCCAAACCCAAGCGTGCTCTCTTACGCCACTTTTCTCTCAGCTACACGATAGTGCTTCTTATTGCGATGGGTTTTGTGGTTGCTGGCGCCACTTGGGTGGTCGTTGTAACACCCCGTTGGCTTTCTGAAGACTCGCTTGCTGGAGATTTGTCGCCTGAAGCGCAGCAAATTCTTGAGACGGTTGCCACCTCAACTGCCACCACGACGCTTGCTGTTTCCGCCACCACAACCCCCACCACCACTCCTTCCGTGACGCCCCAAAAGCCACGCGTGCGCATCACCGAAACGGAAACCGGCTGGCTGAATGTGCGCGAGGGCCCCTCAACCACATACCGACGATTGCGGCAAGTTCTGCCGGGCGAAACCTATCCGTTCACGGAAGTGCGCGATGGGTGGTATCGCATTGAGCTGGGTGAGGGAGAATATGGATGGGTTTCAGGCACCTATGTGAAAGAGTTGGGCGCGCGTTAATTGTTAGAGGAAATAGGTCGCCAAAAGAGACCCTGCCTTGAAGTTTATTGTTGAATACGTGTGAGGTTCAGCGTCCGCGCGAGCCAAGGCGTGATCGGAGGCTCAAGTGTCAGCGTGAGCAAGATAACCCACATTCCAATCGCGAACATTATGTTTGCCTCGGGAATACCGCTTGCTAACGCCACAAGCAATAACACAGCGGGTATTGCTCCGGTTTCGCGAACGAAAGAAAGGAAGGTGAGCTCACGCCACGAGAAGATTGCCTTGCGAGTCCAGCTCCAAGGAGCAAGCGTGAAAAACACAACAAGGGGGCGGACGACAAAGACAAAGAACAGACCTGCGGCAATGCCAAGCGGAGCAACTGCAATCAAGGTTGGCAATGGTACGAGCGCGCCCAACAGAATGAAGATGACGGGTTTAATGAACTTATCGACGAACACCTCAAAGAAATGGCGCGCCTCCTTAGAAGGATGCGCTGCGTCAAACAAGAGCCCCGCGACAAACGCTGAAAGAAACCCAGATCCGCCAATCAGGCTACCTGCCGCAAACGCGATAATCGGCACCGCAAAAAAGAGGGCAGGATCAAGCGTCACAGAGCGTCCTCGCGCTGCAAGTTGCCTCTGCCACATATCCAAAAACCACGCTGCCGCTATTCCCACCAAGGTCCCCCATACTATCTCCAAAGCAAGCGTGTCGGCCGTGTCGCGATCAAACACGAGGCCGAACGGCTGGTAGGAGGCAGTATATTGAGCGGCGCCCGCAAGCAAACTAACGATGAAAAAACGGGTCAAGATAGATCCCGCCACATCGTTAAGCGCACTCTCGGCAATGGCAATGTCACGGATGAAGGGTCGCTTGAAAGACAAACTTTGCAACGCGGGAATGATAGCTGTAGGGTCGATGGATGCGAGAATCGCCGCAAGGATGACGATGGTGACAGCCGGTATTGCCACATCAAAAAGGCGTGCGAGGTGCTCGAGCCCGACCGCAAAACCAAACGCCGTAAATAATGTCCCAAGGAGCGCGAGCGAAGCAATGGGGCCGAAGTAGCGCTTAAAGTTGCGGAACGGGACCTCCACGCCACCGCCGAACAACACGATGGCCGCCAAGAGTTGCACTAAAAAGGCAAGCACAGTCGGATGTTGGGTGAAGATGGAAAAAATA
This sequence comes from Candidatus Parcubacteria bacterium, assembly GCA_003694545.1. GTDB lineage: Bacteria > Patescibacteriota > Minisyncoccia > Phycocordibacterales > UBA12088 > J119. Next base: position 4,005 of record RFKD01000061.1, read on the forward strand.
GGCTGGAGGGCCATTCCAAAGAATATTGCCCAAACGAACGACGGGATAGCCGTGCGCGGAGCGACCGTGTCGAGCACGAAACCAAGGAAAAAGAGAATTCCTATCGTAAGGTAAAGGCCTTCTGGTGCTGTGTGGAACACTTCCGCCACAGCCGCAGAGGTGCTCACAAGCCATGAAAGACCCAGCGCGGCGCCAATTAACGCCACGTATGGCAAAGCCGATCGGATAAGCGCCGCGAAAGAGAATGTGTGAGCCATAGTTATGACTTAGCGTTATGGTTTAACGCGTCGCGATAGGTGTTGTTAAAGAAGGTAACCATTGTCCGGGCAAACGCGAACACCAAAGGGCCGAGCACAAAACCGCTCAAGCCAAAAGTGGCGATGCCGCCGAGCGTTGCCACAAAGATAATGGGATCGGGTATATTCAAGTCTCGCCCGACAAGCAGGGGCCGCAATATGTTGTCTATCACACTAATCACCCCTACTCCCACCCCAAACACAACGAGTGCACCATACCAATCGCCAATCCACAAAAGGGCGAATCCCACCGGTGCCCAAATAATTGCAGGTCCAATGGATGGAATGAGCGCGAAAAATGTCATCGCAATGCCCCACAGCACTGGCGCTGGCACGCCGGCGGCCCAAAACGCCACGCCGCCGATCGCGCCTTGCGCGAGCGCTACCGCAATGGTTCCTTTCGTCACCGCTCGCGTTGTCGCGGCAAAATCGCTGAAGATTTGCCGCTCGTATTGGTCGCCCAAGGGGAGGATGTGGATCAACCACGCGATAATGCGGCTGCCGTCTTTGAGGAAAAAGAAGAGGAGATACAGCATTATCGCCGCCTGCAGGACGAACGAGAAGGTAAACTGTCCCGCGGCGACAAGGCCGTTGAGGAGAAACGACGCGGCGCTCGCGAAAGCGTCGCCCAAGCGAGCGGTGAGCGCGGCTTGCGTTATTCCGTAGGGGGCAAGCAAGCCCGCGAGCCAAGAGACGACAGCGCCAACGGCGCCGCTTTGCGCGGCGCCGTTGGCGCTGTCGGAAAAGAAGGTGTTATAGACGCTCACTGCTTCTTGAAGCGCGATCCCGGCAATAAACACCAACGGCACCAAACCGCCGACAAGCACTATTCCCGTTCCGGCAAGCGCGGCAAGCCACCGCGGCATACGGCGCGCTAGGCGGTCCACGAGAGGGAAAAGCAAAATCGCGAAAATGCCCGCCCACAAAAGCGGCATTGCAAGAGGAAGCACAACCCATCCCGCAAGGGCGATACTCGCGACCAGCAGGAAGACAAACAACCCTTCCCTATAGTGGCGAAATTTCATAGTTGGGTGTATTGTAGCAAACTGTCCTCCGTTGGTTTCCCACAGCCGCGCAATGTTTATTGCTGAGAAATAAAGAGGCCGAGGTATGGCAAATGAGCAATTACATTTTTCGCCACAAGAAGTAGTGGAAAGGAGCGAAGCGCGCGATAGGCGCATACGCGAAGCGTTCGCCACACGGCATAAAATATTGGAAGAGTCGCTGCAGCGTCTTCCTCGGGAGTCGTTTGCTCGCGCTGGGCGCGGCGGGCTGAGTGTGTTCCGCTTTCAGTGTATGGATGAGCGTGTGTGTGCACCTGAGGAGGGTGGCGGCGAAAAAGTTTTGCGCATTGCGGGTGCGTTGGTTGCCACGCCGCCTTCTGAGTGGGAAGCACTCGCGCAAAGGCTGAGCGAAGCAAGGATGCACCGAGTGATCCTCCAACCGCACCAGGGGTGCGGCGCTATGGCGCTCCGGCAACACGTAGAAAGCAATAAAGATGCGCTATGGCCGTTTACGATTCAACGAGCACGGGAATTGGCTCGTTTCTTGCGCAAAAAAGGATTTGAGGTTGAAATTCGCTACCAAGTATACACGCAAGGAGGCGCAGAAGTCGCGTTGGAGCAAAACAGAGAAGCGATTGACGCAAATCTCCAACGCGCTCTCGGTGATCCCACAAGCGAAGAACACGAAGCACTGGGGGTTGATGTCGTGGTTGGGGATATTCCTGAAGTGGTTCGTGCCTTGCCGCGCGGGATGTTTGTTGTGAGCGCAGACGCGAAGCTGGGTAAGTGGGGGGATGTGCGGGCAGTACTCACCCAAGTGCTTCTTGCGGCAAACATCGCGTTTGGGGAGCACAATGTGTTTTCCAAAATGTTTTCGGCAGAAGAACCGTTTGAAATAGTCGTGCTCGCTGAATCAGCGGGCGGCGTGCCAGATATTGCTGAAGAGATCTTGCGCGAAATCCAAGCCGCGTTGGCGCCGGCGGCGGAGGAAGGGAAAACTCCTAACATTCGCGCGCGACTCGTGCGCCTTCCCATTGCGCACGAGTAATCAAACTATTCACTCGATGGCCTCCTTTTTGCTGTTGGCGGTGAAGCGTTTGCGGGTATTCTCTATCCACAGTCGGATGCCCGTAAAAAAGTTGTGGAGATGGGGGGAGTTGAACCCCCGTCCGAAGGGGTGGGGAGGTGGGTCTACGCGCGTAGGCAGCTGAAGATTACCCACAGTGCAGTATGTCCGCTGCCGCAACTTGCGCGTGGGGTGCTTCTATGGCGTCGGCGGTGCGCCGAAGCGAGCGCACAACCCAAGCCCGAGAAGAGGAAGGAACGAAGACGCTATCGGGCGTTGCGCCTCGCTCCTTGCGGTCAGTTACGCGACCGCAAACGCGAGATCCTTCACCTGGAACGGTGAGCGGATCGCTGTGCGAAGTTTGTTTGCACTTCTTTGATGGGCTTGTTGCGGTGTTGCCCACACCGGCGCGCGCCATCCTCCCGCACAGGTTCCCTCCGTCGAATCCCGGCATCCCCAAACCGCAACGCTTTTGCAAGCAAAAGCGTTGCGGTTTGGGAGCCACGATCCGCACGGTATTCTGCGCGGATAAAACCTGTATGCCTTACATCAAAGATCGTATGGCGGTCTCACGGCGGGCTTTCGATGCCTAAAACCGCACCGATCGCTTAAACGCCCGCTCAGCGTCGCGCTCCATCACCCGCCGGCGGATATCCTCGCGCTTATCCGCCTTTTTCTTGCCGCGCGCGATCGCGACTGCTGCCTTGACATGGCCGTACTTATCATACAATGAAAGAGGGATAGCAGTCAACCCCTTGGTTCGCTCGGCGTCCGCGAGGCGTTCCAGTTCCCGTTTGTTGAGGAGCAGTTTCCGCGGCCGCTCGGGATCATAATTCGCGGGGGTATTTGCCGCTTGATAGCGGTGAATTGCCGCGCCAACCAGCCACGCCTCTTTGCCGCGCACCACAACGCGCGCCCCCTCCAATTTTGCACTCCCGCGGCGGACCGCTTTCACTTCAAATCCCGCAAGAACGATTCCCGCTTCGAGCGTCTCTAAGATGCTGAAATCGTGTGTCGCTTTTTTGTTTCGCACATACTCGCGCATATACAAAAAGCGTAGCACACAGCAGACGAGAAAACACGCGGCGAGTGTGGTACATTTTGTCTGTATGGCGCTCGAGCTTACGAATCAGCAGCAAGAAGGGTCGGCAAATATTCTCGTGCCGCTTCCCACATTGCTCACACGATGGAGCGATAAGCGCCGCGCTGGTCCTGCGCTGGTTCAGATTCAAGTAGGAAGCGCGTCTGTGGTGACCTACGGGCACTTGCCGCAAGAAGCCGCGCGTGTCGCTCGGCTTCTTGCGGCAAGTGGCGTGCGGGAGGGAGACAGGGTCGTGCTTTGGGCGCCAAATAGCGTGGATTGGGTCATTGCATTTTTAGGGGTAGTGTGGCGGGGCGCTATCCCCGTTCCTGTTGATTCGCACGCGCCGCGCGAGGTGGCGGCGCGCATCGCGCAAGACGCGGGCGCGCTCGTAACGCTCCAAAGCGCGCTCCAGTCGCATTCCATAACAACCCGTACGATTACCCTAGAAACATTGCGCTCTCAAGCGCGCCCCCTTCCGCCCCTTCCGCCTGTTGAGCGCCCTATTACTGATCCGTTACTGTTTGCCTACACTTCTGGCACGACAGGCGATCCAAAAGGGGTGGTGCTTTCAACGAAAGCGGTTGTCGCAAACGCCGCCGCCGCGCGGGAAGTGTTTGATCTTGACGCGACGACGCGTCTTGTTTCCGTCCTGCCGCTTTCCCATATGTTTGAACTAACGGCTGGCTTGCTGGTGCCTCTGCTTGCGGGAGGCTCTGTGGTGTATCCTCGCGCTCCGGTTGCGGGGGCAATTTTCGAAGCACTAGCATTCGGCGGGGTGACCCATATGGTGGTGGTGCCGCGACTCTTGGAAACTTTCCGAAAAGCCATTCTCAAAAAGGCGGCGTCGGAAGGCAAGGAAGCAATGTTGAAGCGCCTGCTATCCTTTTCCCAGCACCTACCCCTTACCGTTCGCCGGGCGCTGTTTTTCCCCGTCGCGCGGCGCTTTGGAGCACTGTTCCGTTATTTTGTGTGCGGCGGAGCGCCGCTTTCTGATGATCTGCAGGATTTTTGGCATCGACTCGGTTTCGCGGTGTACGAGGGGTATGGGCTTACGGAACACTCGCCTGTCATCAGTACTAATACCCCAACGCATTACCGAGCGGGAACGGTAGGGAAAGCTCTGCCTGGCGTTGAGGCGCGTGTGGCGCAAGACGGGGAGCTTCTCGTGCGCAGTGCGATGATTATGGACGGCTACTACCACAAGCCGGAGGAGACGAGCAAGGTTCTACGCGACGGCTGGCTCGCCACGGGCGATATCGCGAGCATGGATGAGGAGCGCTACATCACCATCCTTGGGCGCAAGAAAGATATGATCGTTACGGAAGGCGGGTTCAATGTGTATCCTGACGATCTTGAGGCGCTGCTGAAGAAAGAAGAGCGCGTCGTCAAAGACGCGTGTGTAGTTGGCTGTCGCGCTCCGCGAGGAAAAGGAGAGACGGTTGTGGGGGTGATCGTGAGCGACGCGTCCCGGGAGCTGATTGAAGAAGGTGTGGCGCGCGTGAACGCACAGGTACCAAAACCGGCGCGCATTCGGCAGTGGGTGCTTTGGGAAGGACCCTTTCCGCAAACGCCAACGCTCAAGACCAAACGGGCAAAAATAGCCGAAGAAGTGTGCCCAGCGCTTGCACGTGAGCAAACCTCTTTGATGCCGATCTTTACGCACGAATCTCCCACCGCTCAAGAGATTGCAAGTTTCATTGGCGACATCACGCACACGGACGCGTTCAAGGACCCCAACACATGGGACACACCGCTACAAAAGGCAGCGGGGAAGTGGGGAGTGTGGGAGTGGTGGCAACTTCTGCGTAAAATTGAGCACGCCTTTTACTTCACGCTCCCTCAGAGCGTGATAACTCCTGAGGTGACCGTTGCATCGCTTGCGCGCGTGGTAGAAGAGCGGCCACTTGCGCACCTCGCGCCTCTTTCCATTCGCAGGCTTCCTCCTACAAACAAAGTCGCGTTAATGGGGTGTACGCTCCTTGATACCAGAGACCCGGAGGCGACGCGATGGATAAGGCGCGCGGGGATGCCGTGCGTTGTTTTGGATGTTGTTTCCAAGGCTCCTCCGTCTGCCTTGCCCCTTTCTTTGTCTCCCCATCCGGAACATATAGCGCAACTTGCGCGCCTGCTGCGCGCATGCAAAGACCGATCGCTGGTGTGGTGGGTGCCGAGAGAAGGGCAGGCACGCGCGGACACTATTGCGCTCGCGGCCCTCGTATCGTTCCACAGCAAAAAACCGATGTGGATGCCGCGCTTTTGCGAGGGTGGAGCATCAGTTCTCGCGCATCAAAGTTTTTCCCTTGCCGCGGATGTTGGTGAGATGCCGCAATGGATGCAAGAATTGGTACAAGGTGGTGGGGCGCAATAAGGGTGGGGAAAGGCGCACAAGGGGAGTGTGTGATACACTCGCGGTATGCTGGAAGACACTATTGCGCGTTTATTCGCGCCGCCAAAGGGCATTTTGGCAATGGACGGCAGTCCGGCGACGCTCGACAAGCGGCTGGCGGCGCGCGGCATTGAAGCAACGGAAGCAAACCGCCGACGCTACCGTGAGCTCCTTCTCACAACTCCCGACATTGAGCGCTACATTAGCGGCGCTATTTTCCACGAAGAAACACTGCGGCAAACCCTTTCGGACGGTACACCGTTTGCTGAAGCCGCGCGCGCGCGGGGCATTCTCGTGGGGCTCAAGGTTGATCAAGGGCTTGCGCCAAGCCCCTTTAACCCAAAGGAAGAGGTAACGCGCGGGCTGGGGGGCTTGCGCGAACGCCTGCAAGAAGCAAAACAGCGCTGGGGCATTCGGTTTGCCAAATGGCGCGGCGTGTACCGCATTGATCTCGAAGAAGGCCTCCCCACGCCCGAAGACATCTTCATTGACTCCGTTGAGCTTGCCCAATACGCGCGGGTGTGCGTGGAAGAAGGCATCGTGCCGATGGTTGAGCCGGAGGTGTTGATGGACGGCGTGCACAGCATTGAAGAGAGCGCGCGGGTGCACCGGGAGGTGTGGAGCGAAGTGGTGACGCAATTGACAGCCCGCGAGGTGCCGCTTTCTACAGTCATCCTCAAGGCGAGTATGGTGGTTGCAGGAAGCGAGTTCCCCGGCGGGCCAGCCTCGAGCCAGACGGTTGCCGTGGAGACGGTGAGTGCCCTTACGGATACCCTGCCGCCCGAGTTGGGTGGCGTTGCGTTTCTCTCGGGCGGACAAACGTCCGAGTATGCCACGGCGAATCTCAACGAGATAGCAAAACGCGGCCCGCATCAATGGCCTGTGTCGTTTTCTTTCGCGCGGGCTTTGCATGCGCCAGTGATGGAACGATGGGGCGGGAACGACGCGTTTTGGGAGGAAGCGCAAGAAGTCTTTCTCCACCGTGCGCAAATGGCGGCGCTTGCCCGGTTAGGCCGATACAGCGAGCAGTGTGAGCGGGTGCCGGAGAATCCCGAGTGTGCCGTATGAAGCACGCCTTGTTTCCTAACATAGAACGAGAAGACAAAGCACGTGCGGTGCGCGTTTTGTTGGAGAGCACCACACAAGGGGTCGACTACTATCTCCTCCTGTCCCTTGCGGTGGTGATTGCCGCAATTGGCATCACTGAGGCCAACACGATCCTTCTTGTGGCATCGATGCTCATTGCTCCCTTGCTGTATCCCATTCTTTCTCTGGGATTGGGTATCGTGCTTCACGACGCGTCGGTGATGGGCTTGTCTGGCCGCACGCTCGCGTGGTCGACTTTGTCAGCTGCGCTTTTGGCGTTTGTGTCGAGCTTGTTTGTATCTGAACCTGCCGAAAGCACCCGGGAGGTGATTGCCGCGATGTTTACTCCGTCGCTGGGGTATCTTGTGGTTGCTGTTGTCGCTGGCGTGGCGGTAACCTACGCGCTCATTCGGCCGCGTTTATCAGAACATTTACCAGGCGTTGCCGTTGCCGTTGCGCTCTTGCCGCCGCTTGCGGCCGTGGGAACATCGGCCGCGTGGGGGTGGTGGGATGTTGTGTTTTCCGCGATGGCGCTTTTTGCGCTTAATGTGGGAGGCATTATCGCCGCGACAGTTATTGTTTTTTCGCTGTTTAATATGCGAGCAGAGCGTCCGACCGCGCAAGCGGCGCTCGCAAATCACGAAGACGGAGCGCGCTCCATGACTCCGCAACCTGAGGGAGACGACACTATTGCCGCCGCTTCCGCGGGTGTCGCGGGCGGCCCTGCGCAAACAAAAGATTCATAAGAAGGAGAGGGGGGTGAAGCGCGCTCCTGTACTCTTTCTTCGACACGGCGTTGGGGCACTATGTGCGGCAAGTTGTGCTGGTGTGGAAAACATTTTGCTCTGCAGGGTGGTACGCTTTTTCTGTGGCCTATTTGACTGATGAGCACAGAAAATTTTTAGAGATGAAAGCGCTTGAAGCGCGCGTGCTCACCATTGAAATGCTTGTTGCGGCGGGATCGGGCCACACGGCAGGCCCCCTGGGAATGGCAGACATATTCACGGCGTTGTACTTTCACATCCTGCGGCATGATCCCCAACAGCCGTTGTGGGGAGATCGGGACCGGCTCATTCTTTCCAATGGGCACATCGTGCCCATTCGCTACGCGGTTATGGCGCTTGCGGGGTATTTTTCGCGTGATGAGGCGCTCACCTTGCGACAGTTTGGTTCGCGTCTGCAGGGGCACCCGGAGCGGACCCTATTGCCCGCGCTTGAAACCACCTCAGGCCCCCTTGGCGAAGGTTTATCGCAGGCTGCTGGGATGGCACTAGCGGCGCGAATGCAAGGCAAAAAGCACCGCATCTATTGCATCACTTCTGACGGTGAGCACGACGCTGGCAATATATGGGAAGCGGCTATGTTCGCGGGGAAGTATCGCCTTTCCAACCTCACGGCCATTATGGACCGCAACAACATTCAAATTAACGGGATGACGGAAGATGTGATGCCGCTTGAGCCTTTGCGGGAAAAATACGAAGCGTTTAATTGGCACGTGCTTGAAATCGACGGGCACAATATGGAGGAGATCGTGGAGGCCATGGAGCACGCGAAAGCCATTTATGAGAAGCCGACGATGATTATCGCGCATACCATTCCCGGCAAAGGCATTCCGGAAATTGAGTTTGATTACCGCTGGCATGGCAAACCGCCTTCTCCGGAAGAAGCCAAACGTTTCCTGCGCACCTTGCGCACATTTTACGGCGCAGTTGAAGCGTCGCACCTTTCCTAAAGAGCTATGTCCGCTGACAACTGGACACCGGCACCGCAATTTTCCACGCTCCAGCGCGGAGCGCGACTGCCCGAGGATTTACTCTCGGAAGTGGTGCGTTGCACCAAAAACGGAGCGGTCTTGTTTGCCATCGGCGCGGTGGAAGATCCTGTGGTGGCGTACTACCGCCGGGAAGATAAACACTATGAAGAAACTGAGTTGAAAGGGGTGTGGGAGGTGGTTTCCTTGTTGGGCAACGTAACCCGCAAAGAAGGGCAGCCTTTCCTGCACGCGCACGCGACGCTCTCTGACGCCGGGGGGCATACGCGCGGTGGGCACCTCGTGCGTGCGACCGTTGCCGTGACGCTGGAAATAGCCTTGTGGCACAGCGCGATTCCTGATCGCTCGTTTGACGCCGACATTGGGCTTTTCCTCGTGCCGCCTCAGCCTTTATTGGAGCAATAACGCTGCAGTTGTATGGCCCCCATTCCTTCGTTTCCTCTGCATCCTGGCGTCTTTGATCCCGCGCGGCGGGAATTGGCGCCCACCCGCGACGGTTTTGGGTATGGCGTTGTTGAGGCTGGGGAAGAGAACCCGAAGGTTGTTGTGTTGTGCGCTGATCTTGCCGAAAGCACGCGCGCGGCGTGGTTTCAAGAGCGGTTTCCCGACAGATACATTGAAGTGGGTGTTGCCGAGCAAAATCTCGCGGCGGTGGCAAGCGGAATGGCTGCCGAAGGGCTTGTGCCCTTTATTGCGTCATACGCGGCGTTTAGCCCCGGGCGCAACTGGGAGCAAATCCGGACCACTATCGCGCTCAATAACCAGCCTGTTAAGGTGTGCGGTATGCATGCGGGCGTTTCCGTGGGGCCCGACGGTGCGACGCACCAAGCGCTTGAAGACATTGCCACAATGCGCGTCATTCCCAATATGACCGTGATTGCGCCTGCGGACGCGGACGAAGCGCGCAAGGCGGTCGTCGCGGCCGCGCGCTACTCAAAGCCTGTGTATTTACGCTTTGCGCGCGAGAAGACCCCTGTTGTTACCTTGCCGGAAACGCCGTTTGAAATTGGCACCGCCTATGTGGCGTGGGATGCTGCCACGCCCGAGGTAGTCCTTGCTTCAACGGGTAATATGCTCTTTTTCGCGCTGGATGCCGCGCAAGAGCTTGAGCGCCAAGGCATAGCAGCGCGAGTTCTGCATATCCCAACCGTCAAGCCGCTGGACGCTAAGACTATCTTGGAAGCGGCGCGCGGGGCTCGAGGAGTCGTGAGCATTGAGGAGCATCAGGTGGCTGGCGGATTGGGAAGCGCGCTTGCGGAGCTGTTCGCGCAAAAGCATCCCGTTTCAATGCGGTTTATCGGCGTTCAGGATCGTTTTGGACAGTCAGGAAGGCCGGAGGAGCTCTTTCGGGAGTATCAACTCACACCGCCTGATATCGTTCGCGCGGCACAGTCCCTCCTTGCGCACTAGCGTATGTATCATCGGATGCATTCTGTGCTCACGCATCAAATCAATACCATTTTGGGGTCGCTTTTGCTCGCGTCGTTCTTGCTCCTGGCGCTTTCTGTGATCGTGCGCGCGAAAGAGAAAGAAGAACAATTCATGGCGGTGGCGCACCAGCGTATTCCCGAAGAGGTACGCCTAGTAAAAGACCCCGCGCCGAACTCCAATTCCGCCCCCTAGTCAAGTCGCTGTGGTTGGTAGGAGGGTGGGGCGTTTGCCAGCCACGCTTCCAGCTCCTCGCGGCGCAGGAGTCCTTTTTGCGCGCCGATGTGCTGCACGACGGATGCGGAATTAATCGGGGCCCACCGCAAAGCCTCCGGGATTGTCTTTCCCAACGCGAGCGCGCAGGTAAAGGTGGAGGCGAATGAGTCGCCTGCGCCTGTGCGGTCAACCGGAGGTGCCGGATCCGGGTACGGCGGCATAAACCACACCTTGTTGCCGTCAAAAGCGTATGCTCCCTTGGGTCCGTCGGTGATGACCACGATGTGCGGGCCGAGAGCATGGATGCCTTTAAGAAGGTTCGTGATTTCCCGATCGGAGGTATTGAGGATCCGCATTGCTTCCTCGCGGTTGCAGAAGAATAATTCGCTGGCTTCATACACCGGCTTCAATGTCTCGTAGCCGAGCTTGATTTGAAACGATCCCGGCTGAAACGCAAGGCGCACTTCTTGATGTGCTTGGGCGTAGCGGGCAATGGCATGCTGATACGGGACGGAGCCGTGTTCCCCGACCGACGAGAGATAGATCCAGCGAGGTGTTTCAGGGAGCTCCTCGGGAAAATCATACGAATACATTTCGTGCTTGATGAGAATCGTGCGCTCGGCTCCAAGGCGCAGGACATAGTGATGGTTGCTCGTTTTGCCAGCGTGACGGCGCACGAAGCGCAGGTCAATTCCCTCGCGCTTCAGCTGTCCAACGGCAAGCTCGCCTTCGTCGTCTTCTCCCAAATCTGTCATCAAGGCGCTATGCAAACCAAGGCGGTGAGCGGCAACGGCGGCATTCGGGCTGTTGCCGACGGCGGGAACTACCACTGCGTCGCGATACGGCAACTTGTCGCCAAAACGCATGGCAAGCAAGGTTTCTCCGTTTTCCTCGAGCGTGCGGGCCTCGTTCGGGTCAAGTTCAATAAATTCGTCGTTAACAATGTCGCCGATAGCAAGAAAGTTGAGAGTCATAAGGATCACAAAGGTTAGGTCCGGGAATAAGACGCGGCAACGCCTCTGCTATACTACCACACGCCTATGCGCGATTTTCTCCGAGAAGTAAAGGAGGGGGTGCTTGCTGTGTTGCGGGATCCGATTTCCGTCGCGGTGTTGGTGGCGTTGTGGATAGTGTTTTTTGCGGCACTGATCGCACTGCCCGCCGGACGTGTGGTGGGAAACGATGTGTGGTTTCAGTTGCGCGTGTTTCGTCCGCAAGATTGGCTCCTGTTGGGAATGTTGAGTTTTGTTGCGGCATACGCGGCGGCCCAAAGCTTATTCCTCTGGAGGTTTCTGCGTTGCCATACGGCCCACGCCGCGGCTGGCGCCGCGGCGGGGGTGGGGGCGCTCGGGGGAGCGCTGCTGGCTCTTATCACATGCCCCGCATGCCTACTTGGCTTGGCCGGGTTTCTTTCGGCGGGATCACTCGCGCTTTTGGGCGCGTGGCGAGGCCCGATCGTGGGAGTGGTGCTTGCCCTCACGCTGGGAGTGGTGCTTGTCGGCGCGCGGCGTGCGGGCAAGGGGGTGTGCGATATCGCTTAGGGCCAGTGCGGGATTTTCTCTATTTGGTCGTATGCGGGAAAGGCCGTTGCCCCTAGCTGGATCTCTTCTATTCTTGTGCGCGATCAGCAAATAAATGTGTTGGCATTGTACCGTAAACACTGAAACTTTTTATCGTAACAACAATGCTTCGCTATGGAAATAAAGAAAGAAGATAAGGCTCCGCAAAGAGGTGTTGTGTGTCTGTAACACGAAATGTAAGTGTTCCTTAGTGGATAAGCCACGAGAACACCACGCAACAAACCCACTTTGGTTTTTTCAGCAGGAAGTTGTTGAACACTAAAAGAGTAGAGTGGTGCGCGGTGAGGGACTCGAACCCCCGGCCCCTCCCACGTCAAGGGAGTGCTCTACCAACTGAGCTAACCGCGCCTGGCGGCAGTATAGCACACGCAAAGGGAAGCGTCATCGTGTTTGGTAGATGTGTGCGCGGCTTGGGGCGTTTGGTAGGATGATTACGCTATGGCGGGAGAGGTGTTTACGACAAGCCGCAAAGGGGCCGCAAGGGCAGCCGAGGCTGTTGCGGCGGGGGGCGTTGTGGTCTATCCGACCGACACACTGTGGGGTTTTGGCGCTGATCCGCGCAATCGGGAGGCGATTGAGCGGGTGTATGCCATCAAAGAGCGCGAGTCGGGGAAGCCTCTTCTGCTTATGGTGCGGGATATTGCTATGGCGCAGGAAGTCGCGCTCTTGCCGTATGTTGCTGTGGTTCTTGCGCGCGCGTTTTGGCCGGGAGGGCTTTCGTTGGTGGCTCCCGCGCGGGCGAGACAAACTCTCTGGGGTATCGGCGAGGACAGGACGGTGGGATTGCGCGCCCCGAACCATCCATTTCGCGAATATTTCTTTCAGCACTTTTCTTTTCCCGTGACTTCCACGAGCGTCAACCTTTCTGGCGAAGCACCGCTTCGTGACTTCGGGGAGATCTGTAAGAGGTTTGGCGCGCAGGTAGATGTACTTGTTGATGACACCGAACATCCGCCCACAGGGATGCCATCAACCGTTGTTGATGTTTCTGATGGACGGGCGCGCGTGGTGCGCGAGGGGGTCGTGTCTCGTGAGGCTGTGCGCAAGGCTTTGGCGGAGGCCGGGGCGGGAGACGCTTGGGCGGGAGACGCCGCTTCCTGAACCTCTTTGCGGCTGAGGCTAAATTTGGCCTGGGACGAACTCTCCGCGAAACAGCCGCTGGAGCACGGCACGCGCTTCATCGATGGGAATGGCAAAACCAATGTTTTCCGATCCGAGCACGGTGGCAGTTGCGATGCCGATCACTTCGCCGTTAAGGTTAATCATAGGGCCGCCGGAGTTGCCGGGGTTAATGGCGGCATCAGTTTGAATGACACCCGTCAGCTCCACCGCGTTGCCTGAAGCGTCATGCGCGACGACGCGTCGGTTTAAGCCTGAAATGATGCCCGTGGTGACGGAGTTGCTGTATTCGCCGAGTGCGTTGCCGATAACGGCGACCCGATCGCCAAGGCGCAAGGTTGTTGCTATTCCTAACGGGGCGGTGGGGTATGGTGCCCCCTGCTCGCCTTCAACGCGCGCGACGGCAAGGTCCCACTTTGGGTCGCGATAGAGAACGCGCAAGGGAACTTGCGAGCCGTCGGAGAGAAGCGCGACGTAGCTTGCTTGCGGATCAGCAACAACATGGCGGTTCGTGAGGATGACGCCGGTGCGCGAGACGATGAAGCCCGTGCCGGCGCCAACCTTTTGGCGCACCGTCCCTTCCTGTCGATAGACAGGAATGCGGATGCCGAAATCGCGGAAAAACGGGTCATTACCGAACGGATTGACATATTCCACGCGCAAACGAGGAACTTCCTTGGTTGCTACGATAGAGACCACTGTTGGGGCAACTTTCGCGACCGCCTCCACGAGCCGCTCGTCTTCCGACTTATTGCGGGTGATAGCGCGCTCGAGAAGTTCGCGGGACCTGTTGGTTGCCTGCGCGAGCTCTTCTTTGAGCGCCGTCATCTCGTGGGAAAAGTTTGCCGCGGTCTCCTCAATCGCTTGGATGCGGTCTTCAAGGCGTGATGTTGCCGCGCTACCTTGCTGAGCCACGGCAAGCGCAAGTGTTCCCCCCGCAAGCCCGCCGAGGAAAGCGGCAAAGACGATTATGCCAACTGTTACACCACGAGGTGCCATACAGCGGGTATGGTACCACATCTACTCTCGTGGCGAGCCTTTTGCCGCGCTTTCACTCGAGGAGGAAGCAGCCGCGGGCGAAGAAGACGCGGCCGTTTCTTGTTTGGCGTCCCGCAAGGCGCGCAAGGGCGGGATTGCGTCGAGAAGCTCCTCAAAATTATGAAAGCCCCGCAGTGTTACCCCTTCGTGTTGCACTACCGGCAGAGGCGGCTCCACTTCAGCGATTGCTTCAAGTGTGTTCAAAGCTGGGAGGGGGAGGTCGTAGTCAAACGAGTAAATGCGTACCTCCGGGATCTCGCGCGCGAGGCGGGTGAGCACATAGCCTTGCCGTTCGCAATCGGTGCAGGCGTTGGGTTTATTGGAGTAGAAATACAAAATGGGCATGGGACCAAACCCGCAACGCTCTTTCACTCGGCGCAGGAGAATGAGGTCCTTAATGGAAAGGAGCGTGTAGGTTTTTTTGAGTTGGACCACGCGCGGGTCGTCGGCGCCAAGCTCGCCTTCCGTGAAGGCGAGCTTGGCGCCGAGCTCGCTCAACTCGGCGGTTATCGGATTATTTTCCTTGAGTTGCGAACACGAAACCGCTTCAAACAAATCAAACTGTGTTTCCAAAGAGAGGATGTCCAAAGCAAGCCGTTCTTCTATGGTGCGGAGCTCTTCCAGGCGCTTTGTGTTGAAAAGATAGCTTACCCCAAACGCGGCAAGGAATATCGCGCTCGTGATAAAGAAGGCGGCAATATACGGGCGTAAGGTCATAGGGGATTGCGAGGGCGGCTTCAAGGGGTTTGTCGCTCTGATTGCCAGGAGGTCGGCGCCCGCACAACGGCCGCGCGCCAGAGCGTGCGCACGATCCACAAAGGCGCGAGGAAGCCGTAGAGAATGAGGTAGCTAACATAGCCCCACGGCGTGATATCCGCGCGGGAAAGCGCTTTGCCGCGCTCAAGAAGCACAAGCGCGAGCAATAAGGAAAGAAGCGCGATACTCCACGATGCGTTGAGCGGCAGGAAGAACCAATCAAAGAAGTGCGAGGCGTCGAAATGCCAACCTGCATAGAACCACTGTATTGCCGTTTCAAGAACAAAGCGGCTGAGATTCCACACAAAAAAACCCACAGCATACACCACGCCGAAAAATCCAACGAGCATATTGGGGAGCACAAACGCCCCAAGATGCCCATAGCGGGGAGACAAGAGGTCGCGGTAGTCCAGGACATTGCGCAAGAAACCGTAGCTCCACCGCACGCGCTGTCTAAGGAGCGAAGAGAGGGTGGGGGGCGTTGCGGTGCTCACGCGCGCCTGCGGCACATTGAGAATACGCCAACCGTGCAGCTGCAGTCGTAGAGCCATTTCCAAGTCTTCCGTGTTGTGCGCGTGCCGGTACATACCTACATCTTTAAGAGCGCTGCGGCGAAAGATGGAAAAGGGGCCCGGGGTGACATACTGAGCGTCCAAGAAGGCGTACGCGCGGCGCAATGCCGTCGAGACGGCGTATTCCGCGCTTTGCATGTGTTGAAGAAGCGTGCGCGGCGAGCGAACCACCATCGCGGGGGTCGCTGCCCCGGCTTGGGGACAGGCTTCCATTGCCGCGACGAGATGCATAAGCGCTTCGGGATCAGGCTGAGAATCAGCGTCCAGCGTGACGATGTAACTGCCGCGCGCCCACTTGAGTGCTTCATTGAGCGCGGTGTATTTCCCGCCGTTTTTCTTGCGGATGAGGAACACTTCCGAAGGGTGCTCATCCGCCCAGCGGCGCGCGATGCGCGCGGTGTTGTCCGTGCTGCCGTCATCAACAACAATAATCTCCCGGCGGCGCGGGGGGTACTTAAGGGCAAGCGCCGAGGCTATCGTTGCCGCAACGGTTCGCTCTTCGTTGTAGGCGGGAATGATGATAGAGACGAAAGGGGTTAGGCTCCCCCGCTGCGCGCGGCGTGCCGCGCGCAGCGGGGGAGGAGGGGCCTCCTTCTCTCCTTCCAGCAGCACAATCAAAAACAACACCCCCGAGTAAACGACCCAAAACAGAACACCGTAAGCTATTCCTTGCGCGATTTCTTCCATCGGGGCTACTATAGCGCAGGTTTTTCCTTTCTTCCAATTTTAGCACCTGTGATATACTGGCGACACTCACGCAGAATGTATGGCGCGACACGCCGGCCACATCCACCCCCTTTCCCAAGCAATTTCGCGCGCCGTGCGTATTTGGAGCGAGATGGGATTTCGGCAAGCGCGCGGCCCGTTGATTGAAACGCAGTGGTATAACTTTGACGCCTTGAATGTGCCGCAAGATCATCCGGCGCGCGATATGCAAGACACCTTTTACCTGAAAGACAATCCCGAGTATGTGCTGCGCACTCACACGTCGCCCGTGCAGATTCGCGCGCTGGAAAAGTGGGGCGCCCCTTTGCGCGTCATCGCGCCGGGGCGCGTCTTTCGCAATGAAGCAACGGACGCGACGCATGAAGCGCAATTTTTTCAGCTTGAAGGTCTTGCTGTTGACGCATACGGCACCATAACGCTCGCGCACCTCAAGGGGGCACTTCTTCATTTTTTTCAGCGCTTTTTTGAACGCGACGACATCCAAGTGCGGTTTCGGCCTGGTTACTTTCCTTTTGTTGAGCCGGGAGTGGAAGTTGACATGTATCTGACGCGCACTGACGGCTCCGGCAGGTGGCTTGAGCTTATGGGAGCTGGAATGGTGCACCCTACTGTTTTGAAGAACGCCGGCGTGGACCCAGAGCGCTACAGCGGCTTTGCGTTTGGCGTTGGTTTGGAGCGCTTGGTTGCCGTGCGATACGGCATTGAGGATGTGCGCTATTTCCACAGCGGGGATGTGCGGTTTGCGGCGCAGTTTTAATCTGGAGCGCTATGCGGGTTGTGGTGCGAGAGCTTCAGCGGTTTTTTGCGGAACCACTGCCGAAAGCGCTCGATGTCGCTGAGACGCTTGGGGCGCACATTTTTGAAGTTGAAGAGGTGGCGGGAGAAGGCGAGTGGGCGACTGTTACGGTGGATGTTTTGCCGAACCGAGGAGCAGACGCGCTGTCGCACCGAGGCATTGCTCGCGAGCTGTCCGCGATTTTACGCCGCCCGCTTGCGTATGACCCTCTTGCTGCGCCGGAGCCCTCGTGGCACCAGCAAGAAGGCGGGCTGGGTCTTTCTTTCGCCCCGCAAGCGCCGTGCGAACGCTACATAGCGGTTTTGGTGGAGGGCGTTTCCGTCAGGCCTTCGCCGCAATGGGTCCAGCAAACACTTATTTCGCTCGGTTTGCGCCCCATCAACAATGTGGTTGACGCGACGAACCTCGCGATGTTGCGCCTCGGTCAACCCCTGCACGCTTTTGACGCCGATAAACTCACGAAAACCACACGCGGCAGTGTTGCCCTTGGGGTGCGCCTCTCGCGCGATGGAGAGGCGCTTGTACTTCTTGGCGGGCAGGAGGTGCGTCTGTCGGAGGGATTGCCGGTTGTGGTTGACGCGGTGGCCGATGTACCAATTGCCCTTGCCGGCGTGAAAGGCGGCGCAAGCGCGGAAGTAACGGCGGATACAACAAGGATCGTTTTAGAATCCGCGCACTTTCCCGCTCCGCTTATCCGCCAAAGCGTTCGGCATTTGGGGGTGACGACCGACGCGGCGCAACGCTTCCAGCACAATCCCTCGGTTCGTTTGGCGGCGTATGGTATGGCGGAAGTGCTTGAGCTGGTGCGCGAGTTTGCAGGAGGAGAAATGAGAGCTGTTGCCCAATGGTATCCCGCGCCGGAGCCGGAGCCGGAGAGTGTCGTGGTGCCGCTTGGCGATTTTCGCGCGCTTTCCGGGCGAGATATCTCTCAAACAGAAGTGATGGAGGCCCTCGAGCGGCTGGGGTGCGCGGTGAGCGTTGCGGCGCGGCAAGGGGAAACAACGCTCACGGTTGTCCCTCCCTGGGAGCGCCGCGATCTTGCCATTGCGCCAGATATTGTTGAAGAAGTTGTTCGGTTGACGGGATACGCGGCGTTGCCCGCGCAAGGTCTTCCGCCAGCCCCCGCGCCTCTTGCGGATCCGCTGCAATACGCGGCAGACAGCGTGCGTGAACTGCTGGCGCGAGAAGGCTTTACCGAACTGCGCACCTATATGCTCCGCGCTGAGGGGGAGGTGTGTCTTGCAAACGCGCTTGCGGCAGACAAGGGCTGTTTGCGCCGCGATATCGCAACGGGCCTGCAGGAGGCACTCATTCGCAACGAGCCTTTCGCGCCGCTTGCGGGAGGAGACACCCTCCTTGTGTTTGAAATCGGCGAAGTTGTTCGGAAGGAGGATGCCGCTTCGCCTCCGTGGCGCGAAGAGGTGCGCCTTACGCTTGGGGCCCTCGCGCAAGGAAAAAAGGTTCGCGCAAGGGCGCGAGAGAGCCTCGCGCGGGCGCGCGAAGCAGTCGAGGCGCTTTTGGGCGCTCTTGCGTGGGAAGAAAGCGAAGCCCCCGAGACATTGCTTCTTGAGGCGCGTATTGATGAAGCGGCACTGCGCCTTGCGCCGAAAGGTCCGTACAACAAGAATCTCTGGAACCCCGAGGCGCGCTACGCGCCGCCCGTGCCGTATCCCGTGGTGGTGCGCGATATTGCCGCGTGGGCTCCGGAAGGAATTGGTGAGGGAGAGATGCGTCAAGTCCTGTGGGACGCCGTTGGAGAGATCGCGCGGCGCGTTGATTGTATTGATCGCTACGAGAAAGATGGCAGCCGTTCGTTTGCGTTTCGTTTGGTCCTGCAAGCGTCCGATCGCACCCTTTCGGACGAGGAAGCAAACAATATCGCGCGTAAGGCCGCGCACGCGCTTCAGCACATTGGCTGTGAGTTGCGCTAATCTCTCTTATGGCAGGGAGTTTGTTCAACAATAACGAAAGGGAAAAGCGCGGACGCACGCTCGTGTTTGATATAGAAACCGTGGGCGAACCATTTGATGAGCTTGATGCCACCACGCAAGAAATACTCACGAAACCTTTCGCGCGCCCTGGCGCCCCAGAAGAGACAGCACAACAGCAAGACGCCCGCCTGGAAGCAATTAAAAGCGGGATGGGCATATCGCCGCTCACGGGGTTTGTGGTTGCGGTGGGGATGGAGGATGTGGAAGCGGGAAAACGCGCCGTGTATTACACCAACCCCAATCGCCTAGGCGAAGAATGGGAGGAAGACGGTGTGCAATTTCGGGCGCTTTCCGAGCGAGACATTCTTGCGGAGTTTTGGCGCGTCGCGGAACACTACCATACCTTTGTTACTTTTAACGGTCGCTCGTTTGATGCTCCCTTTTTAATGCTGAGGTCCGCCGTTCATAATGTGCGCCCGTCGAAAAATCTTGTTGCCGCGCGCTATGTGTACCAGCATCGGCCTGGTGCCGTGCATATCGATCTTTTGGAGCAGCTCACTTTTTACGGAGCGCTTCAACGTGCCGGATCTCGATCACTGCATATGTTTTGTCGCGCGTTCGGCATTCCCAGCCCGAAAGAGGAAGGCACGGGGGCGGAGGTTGCTGCGCAGTGGCAGCGGGGTGAGTATGAAGCCATCGCGCGATATAATGTGAGCGATGTTGCGGCAACCAGCGCTTTGTATAAAGCATGGCAACGCACGCTGGGCCACCTCGTGTGAGGCGAGAGTTGCGCGTCTTTTCTTTTTAGCGCATAGTAAGCGCGTATGATTTTAACGGCGCATGGCGGCTTCACCCTTAAGATAACTTCCGGAGACACGACTATCGTGTGCAACCCGCCGCGTAAGGGGGCAGGGGTGAAGGATGTTCGGTTTGGGGCAGACATCGTCGTGGTATCGATGCGCGTGCCGGAAATGGAAGGCGTTGATTCTGTGTCTAGCAATGGCGCCCCGTTTGTCGTGGATACGCCGGGCGCGTACGAACATCGGGGAGTAGTTATAGAAGGATGGGGGGTGCGTTCGCGCTACGCTGCCAGGGCGGAAGAGCCCACTACTCCAGCGGTGGTGTATAAGATAGACATCGAAGAGGCAACGGTGCTTCTCGCGGTGGGGCTTTCGGAAGCGTCACTGCCTGCGGAATGTCTTGAGGCATTGGAGACGACGCACATCCTCATTCTTTCCGTGGGCGCGCCGGGGATGCTTGAAGCAGCCCAAGCGCACAAGCTCGCCACGATGCTTGAGCCTAATATAGTCGTTCCCGTTGGGTGGCAAGGAGCCAAGGGGGGCAAGGAGGCGTTGGTGCAGTTCCTCAAGGAAAGCGGTTCTGAGGGTGCGGTCAGCAAGGATAAACTTTCCGTTAAAATGAAGGACATTAAAGAAGCGCAAGGAGAGGTGGTGGTGTTGGAGTAGGGGTGTGTTACCCACTTGTTGTTGGCGCCGTGGCGGGGTATGTGGTATAGTAGGTGCGATGCCGCAACGAGCTCATTCTTACCCCCAAATACCCCAACGCGACGATGATTTCCTCAGCCGTTTGCGCCGTCAGCACCCAGAGGCGCGCAAGGTGGCGGCACGCTTTTTCGCGCTGTCGCTGACGGGCGTTGTTGCCGGCGTGTGGTTGGTGACCCGTCTTTCAGGGATTCAATCCGTCAATCTTTCATCAGTTGTCTCCGCTCCTTCCGGGCAAGATCAAACAGCTGCAGCTGTTTTCAGCGAACCGGTGGGCAACATTTCTGACTTATGGCAACGGATGCTGTCGGTAAGGGTGACCAAAGAAGGGGCTGCGGAAGAGGTACCCTCAAAAGAGGAACCTGGGCGCGGCGATACTCCCGATCCAGCACCCCGCGAATGGACAGTACCCGCCGCTCAGGATGAGAGCTACTAGCTGTTAGCTGACCAGCCTGCCGTATGCCGCGCAAGGCGAAAGAAGACCGTGTGCTGCCGGAACCTTCGAATCCCCGCATTGTTCCCCGGGAGATCACGCAAGAGCTCAAGGAAGCGTACATCTCATACGCGATGAGCGTTATTACGGCGCGCGCGCTTCCTGATGTGCGCGACGGCCTCAAGCCGGTCCATCGGCGCATTCTCTATACGATGCACCAAATGGGGCTGACCGCAGGTGCAAAGTTTCGCAAGTCTGCGGCGGTGGTGGGTGATGTGTTGGGTAAGTACCACCCACACGGCGACGCGGCGGTGTACGATGCGCTCGTCCAGCTCGCCCAGGATTTCAAGACGCGCTATCCGCTTGTTCTCGGGCAAGGAAATTTTGGTTCTCTTGATGGCGACAGCCCGGCGGCAATGCGCTACACAGAAATTAAGATGTCGCGTATTGCATCGGAATTACTGCGCGACCTTGAGAAAAACACCGTCGGCTGGCGCCCCAACTATGACGGGACGCGCAAAGAGCCGGAAGTTTTGCCCGCTGCCGCGCCCAACCTTCTCTTGAACGGCACGCTCGGCATTGCTGTGGGTATGGCAACCAACATCCCTCCACACAACCTTGCCGAAGTGATTGACGCGACTATACACCTTCTGGAACATCCGGATGCGACGCATGATGAGTTGATGGAGCACATCAAGGGCCCTGATTTTCCGACGGGCGCGGTAATGTACGATTTCAAAGCCATCAAACACGCCTACGCCACGGGGCGCGGCGGCATTGTGGTGCGTGGAGAAGCGGAAATTGTGGAAGACAAGCGAGGGCAATACCAAATCATCATCACTTCCATCCCGTACCGAGTCGTGAAGGCGGATCTTATGGAGAAAATAGCGGAACTTGTCCGCAATAAAAAGGTGGAAGGCATTCGGGAGCTCCGCGACGAATCGACGAAGGATGTGCGCATCGTCATTGGCTTGAAGGCGGGGGCGCAGCCGCAAAAGATCCTCAATGCTCTTTATAAGCACACACAGCTTGAAGACATCTTTCACCTCAATTTCGTGGCGTTGGTTGAGGGCGTGCCACGTACGCTTTCTCTCAAAGAAGCTATTGAACACTTTATCGCCCACCGAAAGGAGGTGGTTCGACGCCGCACGGAGTTTGATCTCGCGCGCGCGAAAGACCGCGAACATATCTTATTGGGGCTTAAAAAGGCGCTGGATCATATTGACGCCATCATTCAAACCATCAAAAAGTCGAAAGATACGCCCACGGCGCACGCCAACTTGATGAAGCAGTTTGGCTTTTCCGAGCGTCAAGCAACCGCTATTTTGGAAATGAAACTACAAAAACTTGCCGGCTTGGAGCGCAAGAAGATTGAAGACGAGCTCAAAGAGGTTCAAGCAACGATACGCTATTTGGAGAGTATCCTTGCTTCTGCGAAGAAACTGCAAGCGGTTATTAAGGCGGAGCTTGTCGATATCAAAGAGCGGTATGCCGACGAGCGGCGCACGCGGCTCGTGCGCGGCAGCGTAAAATCGTTCGCGCCCGAGGACCTTATTCCTGAAGAAGAAGCCGTTCTTGTGCTGACTTACGGAGGCTACTTAAAACGCACGAGCCCCGAAGAATACCGCCAGCAAAAACGCGGCGGCAAGGGGGTCATTATGGATGTGAACACCAAGGAGGAAGACTTTATTACGCATTTCGTTACCGCCTCAACGCATGCCGATATTCTCTTTTTCACGACGCGCGGCAAGGTGTATCGGACGAAAATGTATGAAATCCCCGAAGGGAAGCGCACAACAAAAGGCAAGGCAATCGTGAACTTTCTTCCGTTGGAGGACGGTGAACGTGTAACAACAATTCTCCCCCTACCGAAAGAAGCAAAAGGGGAAGACGCGTATTCGCTGATGCTCATCACCCGCAGTGGCATGGCAAAGCGGGTGAACGCGAGGGACTTCCACGAAGTGCGCCGCAACGGGCTCATAGCGATGAAGCTTTCCGGAAGCGATGAGCTTGTCGAGGCAATTCTTGTCCGTCCGAAAGACAGCGTCCTTGTGGTGAGCCGGCAGGGCCAATCGGTTCGGTTTTCCGCGAAGGATGTGCGCGAGATGGGGCGCGCCGCGGGCGGCGTGCGCGCGATGACGTTCAAGAAGGGCGATGAGATTGTCGCGGCGGCCGCGGTCCCCGCGGAGGCAGCGCAAAGCGCCCATGTGTTGGTGGTGTGTGAGAACGGGTTTGGCAAGAAAACAAAAGTATCCGAGTTTCGCTTACAAAAGCGGGGAGGCAGCGGCATTAAGGCGGCGGCTATAAGTCAAAAAACTGGGGTTGTTGTCGACGCACGGCTCCTTGCGGGGCAAGAGGAAGCGCTGGTGGTGGTTTCCCGCAAGGGACAGGTGATTCGCACCAGCCTTGCGGAGATTCCTTCCCTTTCGCGCGTGACGCAAGGCGTACGCATTATGCGCCTCAATAGCAACGATGCGGTTGCCGCCGTTGTGTGTTTGTGATGAGAAAGGGCGCGCGGAGGCCTATTGTTGATCCCGGCTTCGCCTTAGGGGGTCGCGCGCTTTGTAAATCGGCGGCCGGGCCGCGATATGTTGATGATGGCGTCGGACGACTCTGCTATACTTTTGCTATGGGCTTTCTTTCGCCGAAGGAAGTTTTGAGCTCATTACATTTGCGCGCGGATAGTGCGGTGGCGGATTTTGGCGCCGGGAGCGGCGCGTATACTTTCGCACTCGCGGAGCGAATCGGCGAAGAGGGGGCTGTTTACGCTTTTGATATTCAGCCCGATCTTGTGGGAAGAATCGCCCGCGAGGCGCAAGAGCGCGGACTTTCGCAAATTAAGCCGCGTGCGGCCGACCTTGAGGCTCCTCAAGGGAGTGGGTTGTCAGAAGCGAGCGTAGACGCGGTTATTCTCTCGAATATCCTTTTTCAAAGCGATAGACCAGAGGCAATCCTTACTGAAGCGCGGCGGGTATTGCGGCCTGGCGGGGAAGTGCTCATTGTCGACTGGTTGGATTCGTTTGGAGGGCTAGGTCCGCCTCCTGAGCGGGTTATACTACCTGAGCGCGCGAAAGCAATGTTGGAATCCTTAGGATTTTCTGTTGAACGGGAGTGGGTGCCTGCCGACCACCATTGGGCACTTATCGCGCGTAAGCCGCGCTAGCGGCGGTTCGCTCTTTTGAAGCGTATGGCGCTTGGAGGACTCTTAGGGAACGACGGCAAGGGGCCCAATGTGTTCCACACGGTGTTGATGGCAATTTTTGGTTTGGCAATAGCCGGCGGGGTTGCCGCCTTGGCGCTCTATCAAACCATCGGAAGCCAGGCTGTTTCGTTAGGACAGCTCAAGGTGTGGGGCACGCTTCCTGCGGACCGTGTTTCGTCGTTTCTCAACGCCCTCAAAGATTCGCGGCCGGAATACGCGCAAGTGACCTACCAGTCGCTTTCCCCGCAGTCGTACTACGATGAGGTGGTGAACGCGATTGCCGCGGGGCGCGGGCCTGATGTCATTTTTATTGATAACGCGAATCTTGTCGCGCAGGCGGAAAAGCTCTATCCCCTTCCGTACACATCGTTCGACGAGCGCACCTTCCGCTCGTCGTATGTGGAATCCGGCGAGATATTTTTGCGGCCCGATGGCATTTTGGCGATGCCGTTTGCGCTCGACCCTCTCGTGATGTATTGGAACCGCGATTTGTTCGCGGCGGCGGGCATTGCCAACCCGCCGCAGTATTGGGACGAAGTAGTAGAGATTGTGCCGCGTCTTGCGATTGTTACCCAAGACCAGCGCGTGCGCCAGGCGGCAATCGCGATGGGGACCTACAGCAACATCACCAACGCCAAGGCGATTATCTCCCTCCTGTGGCTCCAAGCTGGGATCCCCATCACGCAATGGGGGCAAGACGGCGTACTGCGCGTCGTGCTGAGCTCCCAGCAAGACAACAACGCGGCGGCGGAAGCGGTGCGCTTTTATGCCTCATTTGCTGACCCTCTTAAAACCACCTACACGTGGAATCCTTCGCTGCCGTCTTCGCGCGATATGTTTCTTGCAGGAGATCTTGCGATGTATTTTGGGTTCGCGAGCGAATTTGACGAACTACGCGTGGCAAACCCCAACTTGAACTTTGATGTCGCGATGGTTCCGCAAGCGCGCGCGGCGCGCCGCCCCGTTACCTACGCGACCGTGGAGGGGCTTTCCGTGCCAAGAGCGTCGCGCAATATCAGCAGCGCGTTTCGAGCCGTGCTGGGTATGACAGACGCGACGGCTCTACGGTTGTGGGGTGAAACAACGCGCTTGCCGCCGGTGCACCGCACCTTGCTTGCCGAGCCTCCTACTGATGCCGTGGGGAAGGTGTGGTACTACGCGGCGCTCAACAGCCGCTCTTGGCTCGAACCGGATCCGCGGCAGGTTGACCCCATCTTGCGGCAGATGTTGGAGGATGTCGCAAGCGGCCGTGCTTCGGTTCAGGAAGCGCTTGGCGCCGCACGCGCGGCTTTGGAGCGAAGCATTCCGCGATAAGTTTGAGGCGTGTTGGTGTCTTGATGAGGCGGTATGTGTGGTACACTGTGATGAGTATGAGGGAAGTTTTTTCGCGTTGGGACGCGCTCTCGCGAAATACAGCGTTCGTCTCATGTGCCGCAATGGTGGCGGCGCTTGTGGTCTGGGGCGGTTTGCTCGCGTTGGGTGCCGCCGCGCCCGCTTTCGCGCAAGGCGGCCGTCTCACTAATCCGCTTGACGGAAAAGCTAGCGATATCCCCTCGTTCCTGCGCTTGGTGCTATCAGTTGTGATTGCGCTCGCGTTTCCCGCGATTGTGCTTTTTATCGTGTACGCTGGGTTTCGTTATCTCGTTGCTTCCGCGCAAGGGCAACCCGACAAGGTCAAGGAAATCAATAAGACGCTGCTGTGGGCGGTTGTCGGCGCACTTCTTATTCTTGGATCTTGGGCGCTTGTGAAAGCCATTGGAGCGACTGTTTGCCAAGTGGCCCCCAGAGTCCCGGGGTGTTCGTAAAGGTGCGGCTCGCGTATGGCACAACTGAGGCGCTTTTCCAAACCACACCAGCCCGTAAAGAAGACGCGCCAAACCGCGGGTATGTACGGAATTCTGTTGTGGTTTTTTACTTTTGCTCCCACGACGGCTTACGCGGCCGCCTGTGCTCCCGGGAAGCGGACGATTTGCGGCATTATCGGTAGGGTAGTGGAGATTATTGCTCTTGCAATCCCTCTCGCGTTTGCGGCAGCACTTGCGTTTTTCTTGTGGAGCGTGGCGCGCTTTCTGTTTGCGGCAGGCGACGCTAAAGCGGCGCAGGAGAAGCGGAGTGTTTTGTTGTGGGGCGTCATTACCCTTGCGGTCCTTGTGGGCGTGTGGGGCATTGTTGCCATCCTCCAAAAAACCTTTTTTGGCCAAGTGGCGCCCTAGTAAAAAAGATTGTTCACGCAGCAGAAACCGGGTATGTCAGTCACCATTCAATCCATTCTCAAAAGTTTCCTTTCCGTGATGCCCTTTGTGTTTCCCGTGCTGTTTGCCGTGGTTTTGCTTGTGTTTCTCTGGGGGGTTGTGCGGTTTTTGTGGGCAACCTCTGTGGAAGGCAAGGCTGAAGGAAAGGCGTTTTTGTTTTGGGGCGTCATTGCAATGTTTGTCGTTGCGTCTGTGTGGGGCCTCGTCGGCTTGCTTGTGGCCGCTTTTGGGGTCCAGACCAACCTGGCGCCGCATGCTCCAGAACTAGGACCTTTTCAAAGATAGCGTCGCCGCCCCACCTGTGCGTTTCCCCCTCCCTATTTATCCCCAGCATGACACTTGCTTTTTGCGCCCGCGATCATATGCTATAAAGAGATCTAAGCATTTACTCTGCTGCCTGCCGCCTATGACCCGCACACAACCAGCAAAAACAACACTCTACGGAGCCGTCTTTACCCTTGCGGTAGCCAGATATTTCCGCGCGCGGCGCTTGCCGATTCTAATTGGTCCACAGTCAGCACTTTGGTTCTTGGCATTCGCGAAACGCTCGGCCTTCTGATCCCCGTCGTCTTCGCCCTCATCCTCCTCGTGTTCCTCTGGGGCTTGGTGAAGTTTGTGTGGGGCGCTTCCGGCGACGAAAAAGCCC